>JBNLCM010000165.1:0-4718 GCA_050303815.1 Rhodocyclaceae bacterium | reverse complement strand
CGACCTGCTCGAAGCGGTGCGCCTGGCCGCCAACGAACTCGAAGGCGCCTACGCCATCGGCATCGTCAGCGAGGCCGACCCCGAGCGCCTGGTGGTTGCCCGCCGCGGCTCGCCGCTGCTGCTCGGCGTCGGCGAGGACGGCATGTACGCCGCCTCCGACACCGCCGCGCTGCTGCAGGTGACCCGCCGCGTGGTCTATCTGGAGGACGGCGACCTGGCCGAGCTGCGCTGCGACGGCTACCGCGTCCTGCGCTCGAGCGGCGAGGCGGTCGAGCGCCCCGTGCACACCTCCTCGCTGTCCGCCGATGCGGTCGAACTGGGCCAGTACCGCCACTACATGCAGAAGGAAATCTTCGAGCAGCCGCAGGCGCTGGCCAACACTCTGGAGATGATCGCCGGCGGCGGCTCGGTCAGCCCACAACTGTTCGGCGCCGAGGCCGCCGAAGTGCTGGGCGGCGTCGGCCGGGTGCTGATCATCGCCTGCGGCACCAGCTACCATGCCGGCCTGGTGGCCCGCTACTGGCTCGAATCGGTCGCCCGCGTGCCCTGCTCGGTCGAGATTGCGTCCGAATACCGCTATCGCGAATCGGTGCCCGACGCCGACACGCTGGTGGTCGTCATCTCCCAGTCCGGCGAGACGGCCGACACGCTGGCCGCGCTTAAGCACGCCACGGCCCTCGGCATGCCGCGCACGCTGGCGATCTGCAACGTGCCCGAATCGGCCATCGTGCGCGAAGCAAAGTTGCGCTTCATCACCCGCGCCGGCCCCGAGATCGGCGTCGCCTCCACCAAGGCCTTCACCACCCAGCTCGCCGCGCTGGCGCTGCTGACGCTGGCGCTCGCCAAGCTGCAGGGCCGCCTCGACGCCGAGGCCGAAGGCCGCTACCTGACCGCGCTGCGCCACCTGCCGGTGGCCGTCACCAAGGTGCTGGAACTGGAACCCGAGATCGAAGCCTGGGCCCAGCGCTTCGCCGGCAAGCAGCACGCGCTGTTCCTCGGCCGCGGCCGGCACTGGCCGATCGCGATGGAAGGCGCGCTGAAGCTGAAGGAGATCTCCTACATCCACGCCGAGAGCTACGCCGCCGGCGAACTCAAGCACGGCCCGCTGGCGCTGGTGGACAAGGACATGCCGGTGATCGCCGTCGCCCCGGCCGACGAGCTGCTGGAAAAGCTCAAGTCCAACCTGCAGGAAGTCCGCGCCCGCGGCGGCGAACTCTACGTCTTCGCCGACGCCGGCTCCGAAATTCCGGAGACCGAAGGCGTGCACATCATGCACATGCCGGAACATTACGGCCTGCTGTCGCCGGTGCTGCACGTGATCCCGCTGCAACTGCTGTCCTACCACGCCGCGCTGGTGAAGGGGACGGATGTGGACAAGCCGCGGAATCTGGCGAAGAGCGTGACGGTGGAGTAGGCGGGGCGGTCGGCGAAGCCGCCCGGTCGTATCGCGGGCTGACCGCCGCATGGCGTCTCGAACGTTCTCAAATGCCCGGCCCGCTGCCGGGCTCGATCAGCCCGCCATGGTCGGAGTGTCGGCGCTGACGCGTTGACAATGGAGATGTTGACGTTGACAGTGTTGCCAGAACATGTTGACAAACGGCGTCCAATGGTCGATGGCGAGCAGTTCAAACAGCGTGCCCTTGATCTGATCCTGGCCGATGGGACGGGCGTGGCTCAGGCCCTCGCGAAAGAATTCGACCTTTCGCGGCAGGCGGTCAATGCGCGGCTCAAGAAGCTTCAGGAGGCGGGCTGGATCAGCGCAGAAGGGGAAACCCGTGCGCGCGTGTGGCGCTTGAATGACATCGAGCGGCGCGAGCAGTCGTTCGAGCGCCCAGGTCTTTCGGAGGACCGGGTCTGGCGGGCGCTGTGCGCACCTGTGGTGGCGGACCTGTCCGGGAACGTCAGGGACATCTGGCACTACGGCATCACCGAGATGGTGAACAACGCGATCGACCACAGCGGTTCCGACCAGATTCACGTCGGCATTGCCCGCAACGCCCTATTCACGGTCGCCTGGGTGGTCGATGATGGCGAAGGGATCTTCAACAAGATTCAGCACGCCCTCGATCTGTACGATCCGAGAGAAGCGATTCTCGAACTGGCCAAAGGAAAGCTCACGACCGACCCCGCGCGCCACACCGGCGAGGGCATCTTCTTCTCGTCCAAAGTGTTCGACGCGTTCGAGATCCGCTCCGCAAACCTGCACTTCACCCATGCAAACGGCCTCGACGACATGTTGCTGGAGCGTCCGGGCGATGCGCCTGGAACCACCGTCCTGATGCAACTGAGCAACGACAGCGGGAAGACGACGGCAGAAGTGTTCGAGCAGTTTGCCCCCGCGGACGAGTACACCTTCGCCAAGACCATCGTCCCGGTTTGCCTCGCCCAGTACGAGGGCGAAAAGCTGGTGTCTCGCTCGCAGGCAAAGCGGCTGACGATGC
This sequence comes from Rhodocyclaceae bacterium, assembly GCA_050303815.1. Classification (GTDB taxonomy): domain Bacteria; phylum Pseudomonadota; class Gammaproteobacteria; order Burkholderiales; family Rhodocyclaceae; genus Cognatazoarcus. The sequence goes on along the minus strand of JBNLCM010000165.1, from coordinate 2,277 downwards.
GGTTCGAGAAGTTCCGGACCGTCATTCTGGACTTCGACGGCGTCGAGGAGATCGGGCAGGCCTTCGCAGATGAGGTCTTCAGAGTGTTTCAGGCGGCCAATCCGGGGACGGAACTGATTCCGGTGCACATGACGAACGCGGTGGAGATGATGATCCGCCGTGCGACCGCCTCGCAGAAGAGGGCTGTGCCGAAATGAATCGCCCGGGAATCGTTGGAGAAGGTTCAAATGAAGGCCGGTGCGGTCTGAACAGCCAGATGCTGGATTTCAAGACCTGACACTGTCGCCTCTCGTGCAACCTGCAGGAAGTCCGCGCCCGCGGCGGCGAACTCTACGTCTTCGCCGACGCCGGCTCCGAGATCCCGGAAACCGAAGGCGTGCACATCATGCACATGCCGGAACACTACGGCCTGCTGTCGCCGGTGCTGCACGTGATCCCGCTGCAACTGCTGTCGTACCACGCGGCGATCGTGAAGGGGGCGGATGTGGACAAGCCGAGGAATTTGGCGAAGTCGGTGACGGTGGAGTCATCGCGGCCCCGCTGACAGGGAACAAACTTTGGCGGACCGGAATAAGGTCCTTCGGTCTTTCGCCGCCTGAAGTGTTCGTCGAGACGGTTCGCGATCGAACACGCCAATGCGTTGCACTGATCAGGCGTTGAACGCGGCTTGATCGGCGAAATGAATCGACCTATGCCTTCGGCTCGATAGGCCGCTCATGGCCGGAGCGGCCATACGGCTAGTGGTCTGCTTTGTAAATCAAGGGACATGACGAAAGTGATGCATCGGGCCTCGTGGCAAGGCGTGAACCACAGCGATAGCAGGGACTATCGCGCGGATGAGCAACGCCGCCACGGGGCGCGAGGCGCGCTTTCGTGTTCCGGCGTTTGCGAAGCAGACCACTAGCTGCCGCCAGCAACCGCAATCCGGTGGAGAAGCCAGCGTTCAGGGGGAGCCGGAGCCAACAAATAGCAGGCATCCCGACCCCGAATCCCAGGCACCAAACAATCCACGCAGCCAGTGCTACACTGATTTCGTGAAACACGAAGGGAGTGGCTCTATGGCCAACATGACCATCACAACCGACGAAGAGACCTTGCGTCGCGCTCGCGTCGAAGCGGCCAAGCGCAACCTGAGCGTTTCGCGCTTCGTCGGCGAAGTGCTGAAGGAGAAGTTCGGTGAGGACGACGAGTACGAGCGCGCGATGAGAGATTTCTTTTCCCGCGGCCCATACCTCGAACCGGCCTCGCGCGACGATGGCCGCGCCTGGCCGAAGCGCGACGAGCTTTACGACCGCCCGATCCTGAAGTGATCACCTTCGTCGACACCAACATCCTGGCCTATGCGCGCGACCGCCGCGACCCGCGCAAACAGGGCATTGCCCATGCGTGGCTCGCCGCGCTGGCCGATCGACGCGAAGGGCGCCTGTCCTGGCAGGTGCTCATCGAGTTTTACGCGGTGGCGACACATCCGGCGAAGCTGGCGATGCCGTCCGAACTCGCGCGACGCGACATCCGCGACTTGCAGACGTGGAAGCCGATCTCGCCCAATCCCGCGCTGATCGAGTCGGCGTGGGCCCTCCAGGAGCGTCACGGCTTTTCGTGGTGGGACGCGATGATCGTCGCAGCCGCGGTCGAGACAGAAAGCGAGCTACTGTTGACCGAGGACCTCCAGCACGGCCTCGTCGTGGACGGCCGCCTGACGCTGATGGACCCATTCGCCGCCAACGCCCCTGCGCCGCCTGTCGACCGATGACGCGGCCGGCACGGAAGCAGCGGGTGCCATTCAATAAACCTGCGCCACAGCGTCCGTCGGTCGTTGCGTCGCACCGAAGCCCGCGCGACTGTCCACACGCACCGGGAGGGCGTCGCAGGCGTAGATGGCGGGCTTGTCTCTCGCCGGAGCTCGGGCTGCCAGGGCTCGAAGGTACCGACCCCAGAGACTCTCTGACCCCAGAGACCGCATTCCGCCAGCGGCGGTTGATCGGCCTGAGCTGCCGATCAGAGTGCCGCAGGTCAGCGGCGGCGATGCTGTCGACACCTGTCGTTCAGCGCTCAAGCTCGCGTAGGGCGCAATAACCGAAAGGCATTGCGCCTGAGGTCATTGAGATCCCACATCTTATGGGCTGCATCGAGGTGGCGCGTGAGTAGCTCACGTCCGGTCACCCAATAGGATGGCAACGGAGAAGCCGTTACCTCATGGGTGCCATGCGCATCGGCCTTCCGCGTTGCGAGATGTCGCCTCAGGTAGGCATGCGGCGCAATGCCCTTCGGTTATTG
>JBNLCM010000164.1:0-10733 GCA_050303815.1 Rhodocyclaceae bacterium | reverse complement strand
AGACAGGCGCTGCAGCGAGGTGGCCAGAGAACTTTGCGACATCCCAAGGTTCCGCTGAGCATTCAGGGACTGGATGTTGGTGTTGATGATGGCAGCCATTTTATGACTCCTTGATTCCTCTAGTTTCGGTCGAACACCGGGGTCGTTGTAGCCGGTGTTCCTGCGATATACGGCAGTGTTGTGCCGTTGATGCCTATTACGGGACCGATGTCAATAACTTGAGGAACTATTTGGGGTCATTCGCCTGTCAGCGCCGACATCCAGGCTTTCAGGTTGTTCTCCAGGATGTACCTGGCATGCACCCATTCCCTCAGGCGCGTGCCCGCGGCCTTGAGCGCGTCCCGGTCAGCCAGCTGTGTCCGGATGGCCGCGATCCAGTCGTCCGGGCGGTTGTCCAGCCGGATGACCGGCGGCGCGTCCGTCCGGTACGGGTCGATATCGGTGCACACCACCGGCCACCCCAGGGCCCCATACTCGAGCAGTCGAAGGTTGCTCTTGCATTCGTTGAACGGGTGCATCTCCAGCGGTGCCAGTGCCAGATCGAGCTTCAGCGATGCCATCTTCGCCGCGTATTCGGTGATCGACACGAAGGGGTGGACCTCCTTGACGTAGGGCTTCAGGAACTCCGGGCACATGCCCATCAGTACGAAATCGACCGTGTCATGAAGGGCTGCCATGATGGGCTCGATCAGCTTCAGATCGCCTGCGTGCTGCATGGCACCGACCCAGCCGACACGCGGCCGGTCCGAGGGGTTTGGCGCCCCCGTGAGCCCGCCCCAGACATCCTGTTCGAGGCAGTTCGGGACGACGCGGACATCCTCGATCAGGTCCGCGAAATACGCCTTCAGGGGTTCCGTCGTGACGATCAGGCGGCGACAGTGGGACAGCGATTCCCGCAGGCGGGTCCTGGCCTGGCGGACGTGGAGGGCGTAGTGGGGGTTGTCGCGGGGCAGGTCACCCAGTCGATCGTCGATCGTGCCGATATGATCGACACCCGGATTGAGCCGGGCCGACTCGGAAAGCTGGGCGATCATGCCGGGCTCGATGCAGCTCTGGTACACCGCCACGTCCGGCGCGAGGCGGGCGATTTCCGTCGCGGACAGCGTGCGCAGGCGGTTGTCGCCCACCGGATGGATGATCGTGCATTGTGCGAGTCCCGCGCGCGCCAGGGCCTTGAACGGTGCGACAACGCGGTATTGCCCGGCGCCGGTTGTTAGCGGCGCACCGAGGAAGCGGGGCCGATCATGGAAGCGGGGATTCCAGTCTGCCACGGCGTGAATGTCGATTTCGTGGCTGGCGTGCAGACTGTAGTTCCGGTTGTAGTGGCGATCGTTGGCGATGCGCGGCATGTGGCGTGTCAGGACAGCGAGCCGCTCGTCCGCGCGCCTGGCCTCCCATTCCGCCCGCGCGTGCACATCGCGTACGGCCTCGCTGATCGAAATGCCCTGCTGGTGGGCGACGTCGACCGTGGCCAGCCACGCGAGACGTCCGCCGGACTCGCCTGCCCGGAGGCAGAACTCGGTGTCGTGGAGCAGGACGGGTGTCGCTTCGCTGTCGAACCCCCCGAGGGCCTCGAAGTCGCTGCGGCGGACCAGCAGGCAGCTGGCCGACAAGGCCGACACCGCCTGGTCCACCTGCAGGCGCAGGTCAAAGCCACTGTCGAGGACGCCGGGCGTACCCGTGCCGATCTCGCCAGCGACCCCGTTGAGTCCCAGGATGCGGCCACTGCCCACGATGCGTGGTGGACCATCGGTGCTATTGATCAGCCGCGGCCCGACGGCTGTCAGCCGGCCTGCGGCCGCGTGGCCGACAAGGGCGTCCAGCCACGCGACCTGGAAATATTCGGTGTCGTCGTCCACGAACAGCACGTAGTCGCCTCGGGCCATCGAGGCCGCCCGATTGCGAAATGCCGCCGGCTGGAATGGACCCGATTCGCGCAGCACGTGGCAGGGCACGCCCAGGGCGTTGCCCTCCACCGAGGCGATGTAGGCTTCGAGGTCGGGGTCGGTCACTGCATGGGCGACCAGCAGAATCTCGTCGGGGGCCTTCCCGGCGGTCTCGAGGAGGCTCTCCAGGCAGCACTTGAGATAGCCCGGTTGCGAATGGGCGAGGACCACGACGGAGACGGTGGTCTCGGGCGGCCGCGCAAAGCGCACGCGGCGGGTGTGCTTGAACCAGCCCTCCCCGATGGTTGCCGGTGCGTCGATGCGTTCGAAGTGCTGGGCGAGCAGGGCGGTCTCCGCCGCGTCCTCCGGCGGCACCTCCGGCAAGTGGAGAAGCGGGTCGGGGATGTGGCCGATCGTGTCCTGCCCGGTCTGGCTGAAGATGCGCAGCAGCAAGCCGAGCGGAGAGGCGCTCCGGATCTCCGCGCCATCGCCGAAGGCGTCGAGGGCCTCTCGGCAAATGAAGGCGGCAGCCCCGACGTAGTTCTGCGAGTAGAGCCATTCCGGGTTGAAGTCTGGCTTGAAATGTGGCTCGGCCCCGCCGTGTTCGGCGCCGGTTTCGTCGTGGTCCGTGTAGAACGCCAGCCACTGGGGCGATGCATTGACTTCGTCAGCGATGGTCTGCAGGGCATGGTCATCGAGCATCGCGCCGGCGGGCAGCATGGCGTAGAAATCCGCTTCTCGGGTCGCCCGGAGCGTGGCGAAACCGGGCTGGCAGTCCGGGTCGCTGATCCAGCTGATCTGTTCGATGCCCTCGAGCTCCGGGGGGGGCGCAATGCCGGGCGCAAAGACGGCCAGTTGCCATTGGGCGTACCACTGCCGGGCCAGCGAATCGATCGTATTGGCCAGCAGTTCGCCCCGGTTGCCGTCGACCACGAGGCCAACCGCGAATCGCGGGCTGAAGCGCCAGCTGGACATCATCCGCTCGGCATGCAACTGGCCGTCGATCTCCTGGGGGGTGCGCCGGCTGCGCCACAACGAGTAGGCGGCCTGACGGGCCGTGACCTTCTGGTCGGCGCGATCATGCTGCGTGGTCGCGGCCCGGGCCTGGGTCTTGTCCACCAGCTTGTCGAGTTCCCGCCAGTAGTTGCGCTCGACGGTCCGGTAATAGTCGGTCAGCGCGGGCAGCAGGGCACGGGCCGCCGCCAGTGTGGCCGGGTCGTCGTCGCGAACGAGACCGTCGTTCAGGCCGAGCGAGGCGCCGAAGAGGTTGTCGAGGTCCACGTAGGGGCTCGGCAACTGGACGATCGGGCAGCCGCACAGGCGTGCCTCCATCGAGATCGATGTGTTCTCGAAGCAGTAGACGTGCGTGCTGCGCCGGAAGAGGTCGCCCAGTTCCTCATGGGTCGCTGGAAACTCCTTGGTGATCTCGGTGCAGGTGCGTGCCAGCTCGGGGTAGACCTCGCGGCCTTCGGCGTAGCGTCCGAAATAGATGCAGGCGCCCTCCCGGTGCTGATCCTGTGGGTTGTCCCGATTGTGGAAGATCGAGGTGTCGCAGGCCGGCATGTGGAGCACCCCCTCGGCCTGCGCGACGACCTCGAGCAACTCGCCGTTGTGCAGCCAGAACAGGTCGCTGTCCTTGTAGTTGGGCGTTTCGCCGAGCAGCCCGGGGCGGTTGAGGATGTAGCGCACCACCACATCGCAGTCGAGCGGATTGTTGCCGATGATCTCGGGATAGATGGCGATCGGTACCACGCCGGCCCGGCGGTGCATCTCGCGCACCGCGTCGGTCAGCGGGGGCGTGCGCAGGCGAGGGCTCATGCCGCTCGCGGCGAGGTAGGCTTCTTCCCCCAGCAGGTTCAGGCTGTGGCAGAGCTGGTGCATCACCCGGATGCCGGATGAACGACGGTCATAGGCCGGCGCCATCAAGTAGTAGGGGTGACGGCGTTCGCCGTACAGCGTGGCTCGCTTGTTGCGCTCGCGCATGGGACTCCTTCCTCGTCAGTGCCGGCTCTGCGGCGGCAGGGGTGGGGATGCGGGCATCCGTGGGTGGGCTGCCAGGCGGATCAGGGCTCGCACAGGACGGTCAGGCCGTGCCACCAATACTCGGCAGCCTGCCCGAGGTGCGGCCGGCGATTGAACGTGAGGTTGTAGCCGTAGGCCTCGAAGTGGTAGCCGACATCCGGCGTTTCCGATGCGGCTCCGCTCAGCCACAGCAGGGGGGGATAGCCGTCCTTTCGCAGGAGCAGGTCGGGCGTGCCGATCAGCGCTGCGGCCGTATCGAACGGACCCGAAAGCAGGAAGTCGGCGGGGAGGTCGGCAAGGCGTTCAATCGCTGCGTCCACCGAGTATTCGGTCAGGCAGGGGAAATACAGCCCGCAGACCGCCCCCTGGTCGAGCGCGGTCAGCAGCCGTTCATGCCGCCCGCCCGCCCGGGGCGAGAGCTTTCCGGCGGTGCCGGCCGGATGGTGGTTGACGAAGTCGTAGTCCGGCAGATGGGCCTTGAAGGCGCGGCCAACCGCGGGTAGCAGCAGACTGTCGAAGGTCTCGCCGATGTCACCGGCGGGCATCCGGGGCAGGACGAACGGGACGGCGACGCCGCACAGGATGTTTCGGGTGACCGGGTCGGCTTCGAGTTTGTCTCGCGTGGCCGAGAGCCGGCTTGTCAGCGTCTCCGCCGAGATCGACAGGTCCGGTGCGAGGTGACGCGTCGTGCGCGCCAGGATGGCGGCCGGGTCGATGTCGGGTTCGGCGAGTCGGAAGTAGCGGCGGGACTGCCGGTGAACCGGCGCGTTCGTCGGGCCGGGTAGGCAGCGGCCGTATGGGTCGAACAGGTCGGGGCCATCCGCTTGCGGCATCGGTCGGATCCTTGTCGTGGGGGTAGCTGGGCTGGGCTCAGGCGGGGGTCAGGGAGTCATGGTCGGAAAAGCCCTCGCCCCAGCGCAGGGGCAAGTGCGTGGCGCCGCGGGTCTTCTCGGTGTGAATCCGGATGAACTGGGGATCCTCCCCGATCAGGCAATCGGGCCGGTGCGGCCCGAGCCACGGGTTGCGCATGCCGCGCGCCAGTATCTCTGCCAGTGGCGTCTCGCGGACGTTGCCAAGGGAGAAATCGATGTACGGGCAGGGCGTGACTTCACCTGTCGAGGTGACCGTGATGATGCCCTTGACCGTGATGCAGCCCTTGAACGAGCCGTACGAGGGCGTCATGTGCGTAAAGACGGGGAACTGCTTCTCGAGCTCGCGCACCTGGTCGGCATCTTCCTTGGTGATCACGAATTCCGGGTGTTCCGTGCACGATCCGGTGGGCTTGGCATACGACACGTACAGTCCGATGCCGCGATCGGCGCAGAACCGGCACATCTCGCGGAACTCGGCGCTGGATGCGCGACCGTTGACCAGCACGGTCGACAGGATCAGGTTCAGGCCGGCCTCCAGCGAGGCATCGATGGCCCGCATGACCCGTTTGTACGAGCCCTTCTTGTTGCGGAAATTGTCGTGATCGGCCTCGATCATGCTGTCGAGCGAAAGCTGCACCTTCTCCACGCCGATCGACTTCAGGTGCCTTGCACGGGCGGCATCGAGGAACCAGCCGTTGGTGTCGGTGATGACGTAGTGCCGGTCCGGATCGATGGCTTCGACGACCGCATCGAAGTCCTTCATCACCAGGGGCTCGCCGCCCGTGATCACGAAGCGGGCCAGGCCCAGTTCGTCCGCCTGGCGCGACAGCGCGCGGATGTCATCGAGGTCGATCTTGCGGCGCTCGTCGGTGATCTTGAAGACCTTCTTGAAATGACGGTCCATGTAGTACTCGGCCGAACAGTGCGTGCATTGGAAGTTGCACAGATAGCTCTTCTCGACGCGAATGATCGGGCTGATCTCGCCGCGCTCTTCCATTGCGGTGATTCGGGCAAGTTTTGCCGCCACGTAGGGTTTGCGGGCGGCAAGATCGTTCCGCTTGGCGGCTTCGCCAGCGGTCAGCTTGTTGTCTTCCGTTGCGGTACAGCTCATGGCGTGTCTCCTGTCGGGTCGGCCGCGCGGCCAGCTGGGCCGCGGTCCGCGCGCCGGTCAAGGCCGGCTTCGGCGCTACCTGCGAGTACGGCGTGGGGACGATTTTCTTTAGGGCGGGCAGCAATTTCCAGACCACCGAATCGCGGCCGCCGCGCTGTCTTGCGCCGGCGCCTGAGGTAGCATCGCCTTCGAAGCCCCGCTACCCTGTCACCGGATCCACCCGAACCGCATGTTCGACCCGAAGCACCCGATCGTAACCGAGGACGTCGAAAACATCCTCGCCGAGGCCCTGCCGTGGGAGTCCCTGGCGGGGCAGCACGTGCTGGTGACCGGATCCACTGGCATGCTGGGGGGGTATCTGACCCTTGTCCTGCTGCGGCTGCAGCGGGCACGCCTGAACGACCTGCGGATCAGCCTGCTGGTGCGCGACGTCGACCGGGCGCGGGCGCGCTTCGGCGACCGACTGTCGTCACCGGGTGTCTGCGTGCAGCGGGGCACGCTGGTGGCGCCACCGGCCCTGGTTCACGGGCCCCCGGATGTCATCATCCATGCGGCCAGCCCGGCATCGCCCCGCGACTATGCGACCCATCCGGTCGAGGTGATCCGGGCCAACGCCTGCGGCACCCTCGCGTTGCTGGATGCCTATGCGCAGGGCGGTCACACCCGCTTCCTGTTTCTCGGCTCGGCCGTGTATGGCTCGACCGAGAACCTCGGACCCGTCCACGAGGAGAGCTTCGGGGCCGTGCCGACGCTCGACGCGCGCAACTGCTATATCGAGAGCAAGCGCATGGCCGAAACCCTGCTCGAGAGCTGGCGCTGCCAGTACGGGCTCGACTATCGGATCGGGCGGATCTTTCACACCTTCGGGCCGGGCCTGAACCTTGATGACGGACGGATATTTTCCGATGTGCTGAAGGCGGCCCTGCAACGCCGGCCTATCGTGCTGACCAGCGATGGCCTGGCCCGGCGGGCGTTCTGCTATCTCGCCGACACCGTCTCGGCCTTCTTTCACCTGTTGCTGGCGGGTCGGCCCGGCCTTGCCTGCAACGTAGGCAATCCCGATAACGAGCTGACGATCCGCGCGTTCGCGGGCCTTGCCAGCCGGCTGACCGATCCACCGCTCGGACTGCAGTTCGCCGAGCCCGACCTGTCGGCCTACACGCCCGCACGAACTTCGCGTGGCCAGCCGGACACCAGCCGGATCCGGGCCCTCGGATGGCGGCCGAAGGTCTCGGCTGCCGACGCGCTGGCGCGCACCTACAGGAGCTTTCTGCCATGAAGATCTCCCGCCTCCGGGATGCCCACCGTAGCGGCGAACTGCCCAAACCCTATTACCTCGGCGCGGTCTACGCGGCCACGCGCCCGCTCTTCGAGCTGCAGGAAATGCTGGCGGGCAGCCAGCTGCGCGAGATCGCCGTGGGCGAGTCGGGCGTGCGTGTCCGGACGCGGCTGAATGACCTGCAACTGGTGTTCGATCCACAGGAGGTCAGCTCTCTGGTGTCGGGCCTGCTGGCGTTCGGCGACACTGAGGCGACCGAGCGCGAGGTGCTGCTGTCCGCAGCCCGCCCGGCGGCGACCATCCTCGACATCGGTGCCAATGTCGGCTGGTATTCGCTGCATTTCGCCAAGGTGGCGCCATCGGCGCGGATCATCGCGTTCGAGCCGATGCCGCCGATCCATGCCCGCCTGCTCGAGCATCTGCGCCTCAATGGCATCGCGACTGTCGAGGCCGAAAAGCTTGCCCTGCAGGATGCGGAAGGCGATGGCGTGCTGTACTTCCATGCGGCTGAAACGGGGGCCACCTCGGCGCGCAACAACCGAGGCTTCGACGGTGCCGTCACCGAGGCGGTGCGGACCACGACGCTCGATCGCTACTGTGCCGACCGGGGACTGTCGCCCGATCTCATCAAGTGCGACGTGGAGGGCAGCGAATTCGCCGTGGTGCGTGGCGGGCTGGACACGATCCGGCGCTGCCAGCCGGTGATTTTTCTCGAGTTGCTTCGCAAGTGGAGCGCCAACTTCGGCTACCACCCCAACGCGGTGCTCGAGGTCCTGTTCGGACTGGGCTACCGTGCCTGGGCAATCGAGGCGGATGGCATTTCAGCCTGCGACGAGATCACCGACGCGACGGTGGCAACGAACTTCGTGTTCACGATGCCGGCGCGGCACCAGCCCTTCCTGGCCGATCTCGCCAGCCGGATACCCGTGCGCGCAGCCTAGCCAGTCCCCCGGGGATTGGTCGGGTGATCCTGCGGACGGCGCCGCGTGCCACGCGGCGGCGCCCGCGGAGACCGCCGGAAGCCGCCCGCGGCCCGGCCAGGACGACGTCGGTCACGCGCGGTTGGCGATCTCGCGCAGCGCCGCGGCCTGCTCGGCGAGAACCGCGAGATTTTCGTCCGTTTCGAGGCGATAGCTGGCCGTTTCGGGGGCCCGGGAGTCGAAGCGGAACACGCTCAGCGCGTCATGGATGCCCTGCAGGAAATCCGGCGCGATCGGTGTGAGGATCGAGCTGATCTCGTGCGCCCGCAGCATGTCGAGGGCGGTCCTGGCGATGCCATTGGCCGTAAGCAGCCGGCCGATCTGGTTGGCACGCGCCATATAGCGGGTCCTCGTGTCGAACACGTCGATGTCATGGAAGATGCTGTCGTAGACGTGGATCGCTTCTTCCTTGTAGCGATTGTCGCGCTGCAATTCGGCCGTGCTTGAGCTGCCATGCATGCGGTAGTAGCCCAGTCGTTTGCTCGACACGAAGCTGCGGCCCAGCGTGGCCAGTCGGGCAAAGATGTAGTGATCGATGAAGCCGCGGCTGTCGCGGTGGATGTGCGCGTCGAAATGGCCGAGTCGGGCCATGGGCTCGCGCCGGATCACCGCGAACGAATAGATGATCCAGTTCGTAAAGCACAGGTACGGCAACAGCGCATGGGGGCCATCCGGCAGGGTGGGGATGAAGGTGTACATGCCGTTCGACAGGCCGTCTCCGACGATGCGGTGGGCGAGTCCGTAGGCGAAGGTACAGTCCGGGTGGGCTTCCAGCCCACCGACGAGGTCGGCGAGGAAGTTCGGGAAGACAACGTCGTCGCCGAGCATCAGGTGAAAGTATTTGGCGTCGGTCTCGACGAAGGCCTTGCGGGCGTTGAGGGCAACACCCAGGTTCTTCTCGTTGCGCACGTAGCGCACGCGACTGTCTTCCTCGGCCAGCTCGCGGCAGATTGTCTCGGTGTCGTCCGTCGAGGCATCGTCGAAGATGGTGACGCGAAAGTCGCGCAGGGTCTGGCTCAGGCAGGACTCGACGCATTCCTCCACGAAATCCTGCTGGTTGTAGACAATGACCGCGATATCGACCAGGGGCATGCACTCGACCTCGTCAGGTGGCAGGGCGGTGGCGCCCCGCGTTCATGGCGAACACCGCCGCAGCGGTGACAGGAGCCAGCTTAGCCGCGTGCTGCCGCGGCGAAGTGACCGATAAGCGGGCGGATTTCAAGCTACTTCGTGCCATCGGCATCGACCGGCGCGCCGGCAGGCGCCCGCCGCAGGAAGAGGGTGTCGCTGAGCACGAAGGCATGGTCGTAGTCTCCCGAGCCCAGCAGTTCGTCACCGGCACGCCGAGGCCCGTCGCCAAAACTCCATTCGTAGTCGTCCAGCATCAGCCAGCCGTAGTCGGCCAGATACGGGGACCAGGCCCGGATGTCGGCGGTCACGTAATCGTAGTGATGGTTGCCGTCGATGTGCAGCAGTGCGATCCGGCCGGTGACCGGTATCGGGTCGAGGCCCTCGGCGGCGTAGTGTCCGTCCGCGCTGGCATGCCGGTAGGTCTCGATGGCCTGCTCCGATACGGCGCGGATGTAGCTGGTGCCCGGCGTGGCGGCCGCGGTGGCGAGGAAATTGCGGAACACCTTGTCGAAGTCGAGGTGCGACGCCACGTCGGTGATCAGGCTGGCGGCCGGGCCCTGGTCCGTCGCTCGGGACACGCGCCACGGGTCGACACACAGGGTCGCGCCGATCCGGTAGTGCCCGGCCAGCCAAGACAGCGCCTGCGCCGAGCGGCCGAAGAGCGAGCCGATCTCGACCACATCGCCGGCCGGCGCCACCCGGGAGATGGCGTAGATGGCGCCGAGCTTGTCCTCGTCGGTCTCGCCGGGTGTGCGCAGGAAGTTCCGGTGAAGGCCGGCCAGCTGGTGACTCGAGAGGGCCGGTGCGAAGCCGCGGGGCGCCGACGGCAGGGCGGCCGGAAAGTCTCCCGCGCCTTGCCGGGCGGCCCAGTCTTCGCTCGGCGAGAAGCGATCCCAGTGGGCCTCGAAGGGGTGCGGGCCACACAGGTGAAAGCGTGCCCCCCCCGCTGCCCGCAGCTGGCTCAGTCGCCACCAGACGACGTGGTGTGGCGCATGCACATGGGTGATGCCGTGGGCCTCGAGGGCGGTGGTGAAGGCCTGCGCAAAGTCGGCGTCGGTGACGAAGGGCAGGTGGAAGCGGGCCTCCCCGTCCGCCAGGATCGTTCGGCCGGGGACCGAGCTGGCCCCGAGGATCTCGAATCCGAGGGAGCGCGCCACCGCGACGAAAGGCGCCGCCGAATCCACGGTGGCGGGGAATACGAGAAGTCGTTGCGGGCTCATGGGGGGGCGCAGTCTCCGGGCAGGGCAGCGGTGGGCAAGAGGCGCGGGCGGCGTGCGCCGGCGGGTGGCGTAGTCATCAGCTCAGCGCCACGATGCGCGACAGCGTGGCGACGATGTCGAGGCCGTCCCAGACGACGCCGATGGACAAGGCCTCGCCGACAGGGACGATCCGGTCGATGCCGGTCAGCCCGAGCTCGACGATCCGGCGGGACAGCTGTTCGCGGTCGATTCC
>JBNLCM010000163.1:0-60254 GCA_050303815.1 Rhodocyclaceae bacterium | reverse complement strand
CTGATGAACCTCCACCTGATCCGCAGCTGGCTGACCCGGGCGGTGGTGTTCAACCCGGCCGGCGAGGTGGTGGTGCCGGGCGAGCTGTTCTACCGCAAGCCGGTGATGGTGATGCGCGGCAGCTTCAAGCCGGTGACCCTGGTGAACGTGGACATGATGGGCGCCGGCCTCGCCCAGTTCAGCCAGGTGGCGGCGGTGGACGAGCCCGAGATCGTCTCGCTGGCGGAGATCACCATGAGCTCGCTGGGGAGCGGCGACAACGTCGATGGTGCCGACTTCCTGGCCCGCATCGACCTGCTCGCCTCCCAGGGCTATACCGTGATGATCTCGGACTACGTCCGTTTCTTCCGCCTGTGCGCCTACCTGCGCCGCTACACCCAGAAGCCGATCGGCATCGTGCTGTCGGTGCGCGACTTCGACTTCCTGTTCGACGAGAAGTACTACGAGGGACTGGAGGGCGGCATCCTCGAGGCCTTCGGCAAGCTCTTCCCCGACAACACCCACGTCTATGTCTATCCCTCGCGGCCGCGCCACGCCCGCGAGATGACGACGCTCGACAACGTCGAAGTGCCGTCCCGCCTGCGCCATCTGCTGGCCCACCTGAAGGCTTGCGAACTGTTGCTGCCGGTCGCGCCGCGGGACGAGGCGCACCTGCACATCGACGTGGGCGAGGTGCTCGCCGGCCTGCGCCGGGGACGGGGCGAGTGGGAGGCGGATGTCCCCGAGGGGGTGGCGAAGCGGGTGATCGAGGGGCGTCTGCTGGGCTTTGATACGGAATAGCGGTCGGCCCGCTCAGCCTGAGAGCAGCGCGTCGAACAGGGCCTCCCGCTCGGGGTCGGCGCGCTGGCCTTGCAGCGTCGCCGCGTCCGTGACGGCGAGTTTGCCGTCCCTCGCCATGAGGAAGACCTCGCCCTGCGGCGTCGCGAAGCGGACCTCCGGTATCTGGCGCAGGCACTGCTTGAGGAAACCCAGGTTCCGGGCAACCGCCAGCTGCTCCGCCGGGCCGGCGACCGCCTCCGGGCTGCGGGCGTAGATGTTGGTGCGCTGATAACGCTCGATATTGACCAGCACCACCGGGTCGAAGACGGTCATCTCGCGCTGGTCGCCCCGGGCCACCAGCGCGGGAAACCGGCCCTTGGGCACCCGGTTGTCGAGGAATACGTAGCGGTAGGCGGGGCTGGGCGCGGCCAGCCAGCGGAAGAACAGGCCCGGCATGCCGGCATAGGCCTCGACGCTGTGGGCCAGGAAATCCTCCACGGACTTGTATCGGCCGCGCTCCAGCGCACGCCGCCAACCCCGCTCGACGGTCTCTTCCGGTGGCGTGATCACGAAGTACATGAACATCGTATGGACGTAGCTGGCGTAGGTCCGGTGGAGCACGCGGGAGACCCGCTCGCTGTCGAAGCTGTCGAAGCGGAAGCGGTCGACCAGGATGTCGGGAATGGCCCGCTCCCGGTTGGCACGGTCGCGGATGTAGCGGTCGAGCTTGGCGTCGATCACCATCACCTCGCGGCTGGTGAACTGGCCAGCGTACTTGATGGCCGGCCCGAGGCTGTCGAAGTCGAGCAGCAGCCGGCGCCAGATGTCGGGGCTTACCGTGACGAAGCCCGCCGCATCGAGCCCCTGCTCGGCCATCGTCTGCTTGAGCATCGGACGGAGCGAACTCTTGCCGGCGGCCGACGGTCCCTTCAGGCTGAACAGCACCGGGCGCTGACGCAGGGGCGCGCGGAGCAGGCCTTCGGCGGCGATTGCGGCCTCCACCAGGGGCGCTATGGCTTGGCCGACCACCCGGCTGCCGTAGCGGTTGGCCGCGTGCCGGCACACCAGTCGCTGCAGAAGGGCGAGGTCGGTGCCCAGGCTGCCACGGGTCACCAGCACCGCGCCGAGCACCTTGTGGAGGCTGTTGCAGAGGGCCCGGCGTTCCGGCTCGTCGGTCGCTTCCGCGAGGGCCCGAAAGTGGGCCACGGCGGCCTGGTCCTGCTCTTCGGCGGGGCGCGCGGGTGCGTCGGCGGCGCGGCGACCCAGCAGGCCGGCCAGCGAGAAGCGGGCCCTCGCGGGAGCCGGCGGCGGCGGTGCCAGGCGGGCCGTCAGCAGCGCGCCGACCGTGGACTCGGCGCGGCGACAGAACTCGGCATGGGCAGCCTCGATGCGCGCCATCTCGGGCGCGAGATAGCGCTCGAACACGGTCAGCGCGATGTGGCGGAAGTGCTTGCCGAAATCCTCCTCGGCATCCCCCTCGGGCACCGCGATCTCGGCGGTGATGCGAACCACCAGTTCATGCAGGGCCAGGCGGGCCGGCCGGAAGGCGGTGAGCTGTTCGGGCGCGAGGCCGGTCAGCGACACGTCAGCGTCCACCTCGGCGCGGGTCGTGGTGGTGCATTCGGGCCGGTACAGGGTCTCGAGGTCGCGCCAGGCCGCCGGGATGCCGGAGGCGACGCCGGGGTGCCAGGCGTCGTAGGACGCGGTCGCGTCGGTGAGCATGAGCGGCTCCTGCGGACGGGGGCCTCCGCAGTCTAGCCCGGATGGCTCGCGCCGGGTGCCCGTGACAGCCTGGACGGACGGCCAGGCGGCGTGTCGCCTCGCAGGCGCGGCTTCCCGGGCATAGACGGTGAAGTCACGCCGTGCGCGTCCGAGGGGGCGCGGCACGTCGTCGGCGAGGCCGAGCCAGTTGCTTGCCAGAAAGCAATCTGGAATGTAATCTGGTCAATATGAACAGCCGATGCCGCACCCACTGCGAAGACCTGATCCGCCAGGTCGCCGACAGCTTCCCCGAGATCGATTCGCCGGGCATGCGCCTCATCACGCGCATCTTCCGCCTGCGGGACCTCGTCTTCGAGAACGCCCAGCGCGAAATGGCGCGTTTCGACCTCTCTCCCACCGAATTCTCGGTGCTCGCCACCTTGCGCAAGTCGCCGGCGCCCCATGCGCTGAGACCCGCGGACATCTGCAGGAGCATGCTGCTCACCTCGGGTGGCCTGACCAAGGTCCTGAAGGCCCTTGAGGGGCGCGGCCTGGTGGATCGGGCCGAGGACCCGAGCGACGGGCGGGGCTGCCTGATCCGGCTGACGGCCGAGGGCCTGGCGTTTGCCGAGCAGGCGATGCGGGTGGTGATCGGCAGCGACGTGAATCTGTTGCTGCGGGCCGCCGATGCCGAGACGGTCGCCGCGGCGGCCGAGGCCCTGCGGCCCTTCACAGAGGCCCTGGACCGATGACCTTGCCGCTCTCCCGTGCGACCCCGATGGCCTTCGCCGAGTTCGTTGCCTTTGTCGCAGCGTGCATGGCGCTCAATGCGCTCGCCATCGACGTGATGTTGCCGGCCTTACCCGACCTCAACGCCGACTTCTTCCTGAACGACCCGAACCAGAGCCAGGCGGTGATCGCCGTCTACCTGCTCGGCATGGGCGCCTCGCAGCTGATCTACGGCCCCCTGTCCGACCGTTTCGGCCGTCGCCCGGTGCTGATCGGGGGCCTGCTGCTGTTCTCGCTGGCCGGCCTGCTGTCGGCGCTGGCGCCGAGCTTCACCCTGATGCTGGCGGCGCGTTTCGTGCAGGGCCTCGGTGCCGGCGCGCCGCGGGTCATCGCGGTCTCCCTCGCGCGCGATACGTACTCGGGCCGGCAGCTCGGGCGGGTGATGTCGCTGGCCATGATGGTCTTCATGGCGGTACCGATCCTCGCGCCGTCGGTCGGCCAGCTGATCCTGCTCGTGGCGCCATGGCGCTGGGCGTTCGGCGCCCTGGTGGTGGGCGGAGGCGCGGTTCTGGCCTGGACCCTCTTCCGCCTCGAGGAGTCCCTGCCGGCGGCGCGTCGCCGGTCGATCTCGCCGGCGGCCGTGCTGGACGGCTTCCGCATCGCAATCACCACGCGAAGCGCCATGGGCTACATGCTCGCAATGGGCCTGGTGCTGGGTGCCCACATGGGATTCATCACCTCGGCCCAGCGCATCTTCATGGACATCTTCGATGCCGGCCAGCGCTTCTCGCTCCTCTTCGCCCTGGTCGCGATGGCGATGTCCGTGGCGGCCTTTACCAACTCGCGCCTGGTGATGCGTTTCGGCATGCGTCGGCTCGCCATCGTCGGTCTGTCGGCGCTGGTCCTGCTTAACGTGGCGCACCTGCTGGTACTGACCCGGGGACCCGAGACGCTGCCGGTGTTCCTGCTGATGCAGGCGGGCAGCATGTTCCTGTTCGGGTTTCTTGGTGCCAACCTCAACGCCCTCGCCATGGAGCCCCTCGGCCACGTCGCGGGGACGGCTTCGTCGCTGATCGGTTTCTTCACGACGGTCAGCGGGGCGCTGCTCGGCTTCGGCGTCGGCCAGCTCTTCGATGGCAGCGTGGTGCCGCTGACGATGGCCTACGTGGTGCTGGGCACGGCCGCGCTCGGCGTCGTGATGCGCACCGGGCGCGGTACGGACTGCGCCGCGGCCTAGCCAAACCACCCTTCGACCGCGTCGCGGCTCGGTACGCCGCCGGCGTGCACCACGGCGCCGTCGATGACCACGCCCGGTGTCGACATCACGCCATAGCCGGCGATGGCCGCGAGATCGGTGATCTTGTCGAGCGTGATGGCGACGCCGCGCTCCGCGGCGACCGCTTCGATCAGCGCGGCCGTGCGCTGGCAGTTGGCGCAGCCGCTGCCGAGAACCAGGATGGCTTTCATGTGCGTCTCCCCGTGGGTCAGAGGACAAGGTTGAAGAGGGTGCCCACCAGCAGGATGCCGCTCGCCACGACGCCGACGAAGGTGGCGATCAGCGGCGGTTTCAGCGCCTTGCGAAGGATGATCATCTCGGGCGCCGACAGGGCGATCACGCTCATCATGAAGGCCAGCACCGTGCCCAGGGCGGCGCCCTTGCCGATCAGCGCCTGGACGACCGGGATGATCCCGGCCGCGTTCGTATACATCGGTACCCCGAGCAGGGTGGCGGCGGGCACGGCCCACCACACGTCGCGCCCCATGAACGAGGCCAGAAAGTCCTCCGGCACATAGCCGTGGATCAGCGCGCCGAGGCCGATGCCGGCCAGCACGTAGGGCCAGACCTTGCCGACGATGGTGCGTACGTGCGACCTGCCGGCCGCGATGCGTTGCGACCAGTCCAGTGCCTCGCCATGCCATTGGGCAGCCCGACCGTTGAGGATGGCCTGTACCCAGTCCTCGAGGTAGCGCTCCATGCCCAAGCGGCCGATGATCAGGCCGGCGATGACCGCGACGCCCAGTCCGAGCACGAGGTAGAGCCCGGCGACCTGCCAGCCGAAGAGTCCGAACAGCAGCACCAGCGCGACCTCGTTCACCATGGGCGCCGCGATCAGGAAGGACAGGGTGATGCCGAGCGGGATGCCGGCTGAGAGGAAGCCGATGAAGAGCGGTACCGCCGAGCAGGAGCAGAAGGGCGTGACCACGCCGAGCGAGGCGGCCAGCAGATTGCCGACGCCGGCCCGGTGGCCCGACAGCAGGGCGCGGGTGCGTTCCGGCGCGAAGAAGGTCTGCACCACGCCCATGACGAAGACCACGCCGATGAGCAGCAGCAGGACCTTCGGCGTGTCGTAGAGAAAGAAATGGACGGCTTCGCCCAGCTGGCTGCCGCGGTCGAGGCCGATCAGGGCGAGCAGGGCGTCGGCGAAACGCGCGAGGTGGCTGTAGGCGAGCCACCACGCAATCGCGAGGGCTACCACGGCGGCGAGGCGGCCGCTTGTACCGAGGGGGCGATGGACGATGCTGGACATGTCAGCTTCTCCGATGCCTTCAGTATCGCCCGCCGCCCGGTTGGGCGCTTTGATCCAGCGCAGGGACGGGCGGTTCGGCATGTCTTGGCCTGGGTCAAGGCTCTGGCCACCCGCGCCACCGCAGACTGCGACTTTCTGGGATCGAGGGAGGCGAGAGGATGCGGCGATGGCTGTGCGGTGCATGCCTGGCGGGACTGTCGGGACTGGCGGGGGCGGTGGACGGGGCGACCGTCTATGGCCTGGTGGACGTGGCCCTCGCCGGGGGGGCTGTCGATGGCGACCGATCCGCCGGTGTGATGCGGGATGGGGGGCTCGCCGGCAATCGGCTCGGTTTCCGGGCTTCCGAGTCGCTGGCGGACGATCTTGCGCTGTCCGTCGTTCTGGAGAGTGGCTTCCTGCCCGGCACGGGCCTCTCCCACCGGCCGGGACGGACCTTCAGCCGGCAGACCTGGATCGCACTCTCTGGCGGCTTCGGCCGGATATCGGTGGGCTACCAGTATTCACCCGGGTTCATGATCCCCTATCGCTACCAGGTCGTGGGCGGATCGGCCGCCTTTGCGCCCCGCTCGACCCTGGCCTTCGCTGGCGGCTATTCCATCGTACCGGGCAGTCCCGGCCGGTTCGACAACGCGCTGGCCTGGGCCTCGCCGACGTGGCGCGGCATTCAGGTCATGGGCATCTACGGCTTCGAGGGCCGCCAGCAGGACAGCGCCGGCGCGTCACACCAGGACGACGACCGGATCGGCCTGGGCGCCACCGTCGACGCCGGGCGCCTCTCGGCGGGCGTGGCCTGGCACCGCATCGGTGCGGCGGACTCGGGCGGTGCCGCGCGTGAAGGCTTCCTGGGTCTGTCCTTCGACACAGGTCCATTGACGCTCGTGGCGAGCGCCTCGCGGCGGGACGCGGCGGGCCCATCGGCCGGCGACAACCGCCTGTTCTCGGCTGGCGTCGTGGCCCCTGTGGCGGGTGGTGAGGCCAGCCTGGGCGCCGGGTGGCTCGATCCCCGCGGCGAACACAACGACGCGCGTTCGATCACCGCTGGCTACATCCGGCCGGCGAGCCGGCGCACCCGCTGGTACGTGGCCATCAACTGGCTGGCCTACGAACCCCTCGCGGATGCCTTCGCGGCGCAGGGCGCCGCGGTGACGGTGGCGGCCCCGGGCGAGACGGCGACCTCGCTGATCGCCGGCGTGTCGCACAGCTTCTGAACGGTGCTGTGCCGCTGGCACGCGGCACGCCCATGTCCTACACTCGGCCTTCCCGCCAGTCCGGAAACAGCCACCTTGAGGCGCCCGCCGGACATCCCGACAGGAGGCCGCCAGCCATGAGCGAAACCATCGATGGGCCGGACGGACGGCCCCGCTGCCGCTGGTGCGGCGCGGCGCCGGAGTTCTTCGACT
Source organism: Rhodocyclaceae bacterium (assembly GCA_050303815.1). Classification (GTDB taxonomy): domain Bacteria; phylum Pseudomonadota; class Gammaproteobacteria; order Burkholderiales; family Rhodocyclaceae; genus Cognatazoarcus. Next base: position 53,137 of record JBNLCM010000163.1, on the reverse strand, counting down.
ACCACGATCGTGAGTGGGGATTCCCGGTGGGCGATGACCGCCGGCTGTTCGAGAAGCTGTGCCTCGAGAGCTTCCAGTCGGGCCTGAGCTGGCGCACCATCCTGGCCAAGCGCGAGCACTTCCGCCGGGCCTTCGCCCAGTTCGACTTTGCCGAGGTGGCCCGCTTTGGCGAGGCCGACGTGGCGCGTCTGCTGCAGGATGCCGGCATCGTCCGGCACCGTGGCAAGATCGAGGCGGTGATCAACAATGCCGGGCGAGCGGTCGAACTGGTGGCGAGTGAGGGTTCGCTGGCGGCATACGTGTGGCGTTTCGAGCCCGCGGCCGGCGACCTGGCCGCGCCCCAGACGGTGTCGACCTCAGCGGCCTCGGTGGCGCTGTCGAAGGATCTCAAGAAGCGGGGCTGGAAGTTCGTCGGGCCCACGACGGTGTACGCCTTCATGCAGGCGATGGGGTTGGTGAATGACCACGTCGAAGGCTGCATCTCCCGGGCCGAGGTCGCCGCGGCGCGCGCCGCCTTCCGACGGCCGTCCTGAGTTCGCCGCCGGGCGACCGTTGGTCCGGTTCGATGCGCTTGCCGGTGGAATAGCCGGGGCGCCTCGTCTGTTCGATCAGTGCACCCGCCGAGTCGGCGGGCGAACGGGATGCCATCGACGCATCCCGGCCATGCATCGACAGAGAGAGGAACCCCATCATGATCAAGAAGACAGTTGCCGCCCTGGCACTCGGCCTGTTCCTGGCCGGGAGTGCCGTGGCCGACTCCGGCCTCAGGTTCAAGGCGCGTCTTGAGGGCTTCACGCTGGCCGGCGTGCCCGTGGATACCCGGGCCACCGGCGAGGCGAGGGTCGAGGTCATCGACGGTGGCTCGGCCCTGCAGTTCCGGGTCAATGTGGCCGGCATCGACAACCTGCTGATGGCACACATCCATGTGGCCCCGGTCGGCAGCGCGACGCCGGTCCGCGTGACCGACGCGGCTGGCCCGGTCGCCTTCTGGTTCGTCGGTGGTCCTCCGCCGGGGGGCACGCTCGGCGAGACGGTCAACGGTCGCTTGGCCGAGGGCTACATCATCACCAACGGGGACCTGGCTGCCTGGAACGACCCGAATGACGGCATGGCGGGCACCATCGAGGGCCTGGTGAACGCGATCATGGAGGGGCGCGCATCGGTGATCGTTCACACCAGCGACGGTGACGCAACCACCACCGTGCCGATGGCTGGCGACTCGCCGGCCGGCGAACTCCGTGGCACCTTGCGCTGAGCCACTCGGACGAGGCGGGCCGGCGTGGCCCGCTCACCCGGCCCGAATGGCGTCGCTGACGGCGCGCCCCAGCGCGGCCGTGTTGCCCTGGCCGCCCACATCCGGCGTCAGTTCCGCCGGATCACCGCGCGTCAGGACCGCTTCAATCGCGGCGACCATGGCGGCCGCGGCGTCCGGGTGTCCGAGATGTTCGAGCATCATCGCGCCCGACCAGATCTGACCGATCGGGTTGGCGATGCGGCGGCCGGCAATGTCCGGCGCGCTGCCATGGACCGGTTCGAAGAGACTCGGAAAGCGACCGTCCGGATTGATGTTGGCCGAGGGCGCGATGCCGATCGTGCCCGTGCAGGCCGGGCCCAGGTCCGAAAGGATGTCGCCGAACAGGTTGCTGGCCACGACCACGTCGAACCAGTCGGGGTGGAGCACGAAGTTGGCGGTCAGGATGTCGATGTGGAACTGGTCGACGGCGACGCCCGGGAACTGCGTGGCCATGGCCTGCACCCGCTCGTCCCAGTAGGGCATCGTGATCGAAATGCCATTCGACTTGGTGGCCGAAGTGAGCTTGCGGCGCGGCCGGCGGCTGGCCAGCTCGAAGGCGTAGCGCAGTACCCGGTCGACGCCGACCCGACTCATCACCGTTTCCTGCAGCACGATCTCCCGCTCGGTGCCCTCGAACATCTTGCCGCCGACGCTCGAATACTCCCCTTCGGTATTCTCGCGCACGACCAGGAAGTCGATGTCGCCCGGCGCGCGGTCCGCGAGGGGGCTCCGGACGCCCGGCATCAGCCGGCAGGGGCGCAGGTTGACGTACTGCTCGAAGCGGCGCCGGAACTGCAGCAGCGAGCCCCAGAGGGAGATATGGTCCGGCACCTTGGCGGGCCAGCCGACCGCACCGAAGTAGATCGCGTCGAAGTCGCACAGGGTCTCGAACCAGTCGTCGGGCAACATCCGACCGTGGGCGAGGTAGTAGTCGCAGCTGGCGAATTCGAAGTGCGTGTGGTCGAGGGAGAGGCCGAAGCGGGTGGCGGCGGCATCGAGGGCCTCCAGCCCCGCGGGCACGACTTCGGTACCGATGCCGTCGCCCGGGATGACGGCGATGCGATGGGGGGGCATGGGCGCGCTCCTGTCGTGGTCGATCCGGAAGTGTAGGGCCGGCCGGCGCCACGTGCGCAGGCCGAAGGGCCCTGCTGCCGGCACAGCGGCGGGCGTCGATGGCAGTTTTGCGCCAGATCAACTCGGCTGCGGAATGTCTGGCGCCGGGCTGGGCGCAGCCTAGAATGGTGGTGGGAACAGAGAAAGGATGCCGATGGGATGCGCCGGGTGCGTGCCCCGTCGGCGGGCGTGATGATGGCGAGCGACCGTGAGTCGCGAAGGAGGCCGAAATGACGCGCAAACGTCTCGTTTCCCTGATGTTGGGTGCGGTAGCCGTGCTGGCTGCTGCGTCGCCGCTGACCCTGCGGGCCGATGAGGCCACGGAGCAGGCTGCCCAGACCGTCTATGGTCGGCAGCTGATGACCGAGCAGGAGCAACTTGAGCAGCGGGCACGCATGCGCGCGGCCAAGACCGAGGAAGAGCGCGAGCAGATTCGCGCGGAACATCACGAACGGATGCAGGAGCGTGCCCAGGAGCGTGGACTCAGCCTGCCCGACCAGCCGATGGCGCGGGGCGGCATGGGCCCCGGGGCTGGGCGAGGAGCTGGGAGGTGGTAAGGGTTCGATGAGGCCGCAATGGCGAGAACCCCTGCGATGTCCCCGGCGGCGCAAAGCCGCCGGGGACATCATGTCGTCGTCTCGTGGAGGTCGCGTGTCCCTTTAGCGGGGATTGTCGTCCGGCTGCGTGTCGTCCGCCCCATTCCCGCCTGAACCATTGTCGTCAGGCTGGGTGTCGTCCGTTCCACTGACACCCGAGCCGTTGTCGTCGGTGATCGCCGGCGTGCAGCTGACGCCCGCCATCGGGCCGCTCTGGTCCGAGTACTTGCTGGAGTAGGTGAAGGTGCAGCGGGCATAGTCCGCGACGTAGATCTTGGCGTCGGGGTCGTCGGACAGGCAATACGCGAACAGTGCGCCTCGGCCGATCACCTCGTGATTCTCACGCGTGGAGTCGTTGCCCGTGAAGTCGATGCGGCGGATGTATTTGTCCGGCGTATACAGCATGTACGAGAACATCTTCGCGGCGGCCTGGATCCGGTCGGGATACGCGGCGGTCACGATGCTGCTTTCGTCCGCCACGTTGTATTCCCATTTCTCGAACTCGACGTAGCCGCTGTCGAGGTCGAAGACCACCTGCGCCATGTCGCAGCCCTCGCTCCAGACAGCGAGCGTCCCCGGACCGTTGTAGAAGTCGAGGTTGTACAGGTAGATGGCGTCGCGCAGCACCATCTGCTGGGCCGACGCTGACAGGGGAAGGGCGGTGGCAAGGCACGCAAGGGCGGCACAGGCGATTTGACGGCAGAACATGGCGGATGGACTCCTCGGCGGGATCGGCAATCGCCCGTGGGCCGGGCGCGAGTTGTCCACGTTAGTCGTGCCCGGCCCACGGTGCAATCATGACGGCCGTGGCCTCAGCGGCGGAAGCGTTCCTCAGCGATCGCGTCGGCCACTTCACCGGTGGGCCGCTCCTCGTGGCGGGCCCGGGCGAAGATCTCGCGCAGGTTGTCGTCGATGCGCTCGATGTGGCGGATCAGGGCGTCCCGCCCGGCGTCGAGGCCCGCATGCTCGTAATACACGTCGATGATGCCGCCGGCGTTGATGACGTAGTCGGGCGCATAGAGGATGCCTTTCTCCATCAGCGCCCGTCCATGGCGCGGCTCGGCGAGCTGGTTGTTGGCGGCGCCGGCGACGATGCTGGCCTTGAGCTGCGGCAGGCTGCGGTCGTTGATTACCGCGCCCAGGGCGCAGGGCGCGAAAACGTCCACGTCCAGGCCGTAGATGGCCTCCGGCTGGACGACGCGGGCCCCCAGTTCGTACTCGGCCCGCTTGAGCGCGGCCGCGTCGATGTCGCAGACCCACAGGCTGGCGCCGGCCTCGTGGAGGCGGCGCGCGAGATCGTATCCGACGTTGCCGATGCCTTGCACGGCCACCCGCAGACCTTCGAGCGAGTCGCGACCGAGGCGCTCCTTGACCGCCGTGCGGATGCCGACAAAGGTCCCCAGCGCGGTCGATGGCGACGGGTCGCCGCTGCGCATGCCGTCGTCCGAGGGCTTGTCCTCGACGCCGGCCACGTGCGGCGTGATGCGACGCATGTGTTTCATGTCGGCCACCGACGTTCCGGAGTCCTCGGCGGCGATGTAGCGGCCGCCGAGCCGGTCCACGGCCGTGGCCAGTGCATCGAGCAGGGCCGGCGTCTTGTCGGTGCGGGGGTTGCCGATGACCACCGACTTGCCGCCGCCGAGCTTGAGTCCGGCCAGCGCGGACTTGTAGGTCATGCCTCGCGACAGGCGCAGGACGTCGCGGACGGCTTCGGCCTCGTTGGCATAGGGCCACATCCGGCAACCGCCGAGGGCCGGGCCGAGGTGCGTGTTATGGACGGCGATGATGGCCTTCAGGCCGCTCTTCTCGTCGCTGCAGAAGACCACTTGTTCGTGGTCGGCGAAATCGATCTGGGTGAAAACGCTCATGGGTGTTGCTCCTTTTGGGTCGAGTCCGGCTACTGAATCCCCGCGTCGCTCGTGGCGACCCGGGGACGGCAGCCGTCGGGGTGTCCGGGTGGGCGCCCCGCGGGGGTGATCGTGTGTCGGGCTTAGCCCGCGACGAGTTCGATGACTTTTCGTGGCGGCGTGTCGGTTGCCTCGCCCGCGTCAGGCCGGCGCAGCGCTGCCAGCAGTGAGGCTTGCCGGCGCCTCGCCTGGGCGGCATAGCGTTCGCGGACGTGGCCGAAGCCGCGGATGTCGTCGGGTAGCGCGGCAAGCGCTACCGCCGTTTTCCGGTTGGATACCGAGAGGCGGTGAAGAATTTCCTCGATCGCCGCCTCGTACTCGGCCAACAAGGCGCGGTCGAGCTGCCGGTCTGCGCTGCGGGCGAAGGGGTCGAGCCAGCTTCCGCGGAGGCGGCGGGCGCGCGCCAGGAGCCCCATCGCGCGCAGCATCCACGGGCCGTAGCGGCGCTTGCGGGCCTCGCCAGTGGCCGGGTCGCGCGCAGTGAGCAGCGGTGGTGCCAGGTGGAACACCAGCTTGTAGTCGCCTTCGAACTGCTGGTCCACGCGTCGGAGGAAGTCGCCGTGGGTGTAAAGCCTCGCCACCTCGTACTCGTCCTTGACCGCCAGCAGCTTGTGATAGCCGCGGGCGACCGCCTCGGTCAGGGCGGATTCGGTCGCGCCCAGAACGGCTTCGGCCGAGCGGACCCGCTCGACCAGGGCACGGTAGCGCCGGGCGTAGTCGGCATCCTGATAATCGGCCAGATGCGCCTCCCGGCGGGCGATGCGTTCATCGAGGGAGCCGGACAGCCGATGGTGTTCCGGCGTCTCGGTCTGCGGACGGACAGCGGCGTCGACCGACGCCGGGTCGAACGCGGCGCGACGCCCCCACTGGAATGCGCGCTTGCCCGCTTCGATCGCGGTGCCATTGATCTCGATGGCCCGCATCAGGGCAGCGAATCCGAGGGGCACCAGTCCGCGTTGCCAGGCGTAGCCGAGCATGAAGAGATTGGTCGCGATGGCGTCGCCCATCAGCGCCGTGGCCAGTTGCGAGGCCTCGACAAACTCCACATTGGCCTCGCCGACCGCGTCGATGACGCGGGACTGCATCGAGCCGCTCGGGAACTGCGGGTCCGGGTGGGCCGTGACGTCGCCGCTGCGGGCCTGGGCGGCGAAGCCGCGGACGAATTCGCTGGTGTTGCTGCGGTCGTGGTTGGCCACCACCCGGGTGTAGTCGCCGCGCATCTTGGCGATGGACTCGTCCCCGGCCGTGACGACGAGGTCGCAGCCGATGACGGCGTTGGCGTCGCCGGCTGCCACCCGGGCAGCGTGGATGTGCTCGGGCCGGTCGGCAATCTTGACGTGGGACCACACCGCGCCGCCCTTCTGGGCAAGTCCGGCCATGTCGAGGATCGAGACGCCCTTGCCCTCCAGATGGGCGGCCATGCCGAGCAGGGCGCCGATGGTCACCACGCCGGTGCCGCCGACACCGGTGATCAGGATCTCCCACGGCTGGGCCGTGGTCGGCAGGATCGGCGCGGGCAGGGCGTCGAAGAGCGTGCCGACGGCGCTGGCTGCGGCAGACTGGCGCAGGCGCCCCCCCTCCACCGTGACGAAGCTCGGGCAGAAGCCCTGCACGCACGACAGGTCCTTGTTGCAGGCGGACTGATCGATGGCGCGTTTGCGGCCAAACTCGGTCTCTACGGCCGTCACGGGCATGCAGTTGGACTTCTCGCTGCAGTCGCCGCAGCCTTCGCAGACCTGGTCGTTGATGACGGCCCGGACGGCCGGATCGGGGTAGGTGCCGCGCTTGCGGCGACGGCGCTTCTCGGCGGCGCAGGTCTGGTCGTAGATCAGCGCGGTCACCCCGGGTACTGCGCGCAGCTCGCGCTGGACTGCGTCGAGTTCGTCCCGGTGGCGCATCGGCGTGCCGTGGGGCAGGTCGGCGGGGCCATAGGCACGAGGCGAACCGTCGGTGACGACGATGAGGGTGTGAACGCCTTCGGCGGCTACCTGGCGGGCGATCGTCGGCACATCCAGAGGACCGTCGTGGGGTTGGCCGCCGGTCATCGCGACCGCGTCGTTGTAGAGGATCTTGTAGGTGAGGTTGACCCCGGCCGCGACGGCGGCGCGGATCGCCAGGATGCCCGAGTGCATGTAGGTGCCGTCGCCCAGGTTGGCGAAGACATGGGGCGTCGAGGTGAACGGTGCCTGGCCGACCCAGGGCACGCCCTCACCACCCATCTGGCAGAAGGTCTGGGTGGTTTCGGGCGACAGCCAGGTCGCCATGTAGTGGCAGCCGATGCCGGCGATGGCGCGTGAGCCCTCGGGCACCCGGGTCGACGAATTGTGCGGGCAACCGGAACAGTAGTGGGGCACGCGCTGGATCGACGGGTGGGGCTCGGCCAGCGCCGCCTCCTTGGCGTCGAGGAAGGCGAGCCGGGCGCGGATGCGGTCGGAGGTATGGAAGCGGGCGATCCGCGCCGCAATGACGCGGGCGATCATCGCGGGCGTCAGGTCGCTGGCGGCCGGCAGTTGCCAGTCGCCGTGGGGGCGCGACCACTCGCCCTTTTCGTCGAACTTGCCAATCACGCGGGGACGCACGTCCTCCTTCCAGTTGTAGAGCTCTTCCTTCAACTGGTACTCGAGGAACTGCCGCTTCTCCTCGATCACCAGGATCTCGTCCAGCCCCTCGGCGAACTGGCGCACGCCCTCGGGTTCGAGGGGCCACACCATGCCCACCTTGTAGAGCCGGATGCCGATGTCAGCGGCGCGTTGCTCGTCGATGCCCAGGTCCTCGAAGGCCTGGCGCACGTCGAGGTAGCTCTTGCCCGAGGTGATGATGCCCAGGCGTGCGCGGGGCGAGTCGATGACCGTGCGGTTCAGCTGGTTCTTGCGGCAGTACGCCAGGGCGGCGTAGAGCTTGTGGTGCATCAGGCGCTCTTCCTGCACCAGCGGCGGGTCGGGCCAGCGCAGGTTGAGGCCGCCCTCCGGCAGCGGGAATTCGCTGGCGTCGGGGATCAGGGTCTCGACCCGGTAGGGGTCGATGTCCACCGAGGCCGAGGTCTCGACCGTGTCGGTCAGGGCCTTGAAGGCGACCCAGCAGCCGGAGTAACGCGACATGGCGAAACCGTGCAGGCCGTATTCGAGGTAGTCCTGGATGCCGGCCGGGGCGAGCACGGGCATCATCACGGCCTTGAAGATGTGCTCGGTCTGGTGCGGCAGCGTCGAGGACTTGGCGCCATGGTCGTCGCCGGCGATCACCAGCACGCCGCCATGGCGTGAGGTGCCTGCGGCGTTGGCGTGGCGAAAGACGTCGCCGCAGCGATCGACGCCCGGGCCCTTGCCGTACCAGATCGAGAACACGCCATCGTGGAGCGCGTTGCGGTCGAGGCTCACCTGCTGGGTGCCCCACACGGCGGTGGCGGCCAGGTCCTCGTTGAGGCCCGGCTGGAAGCGGATGGCGTGGGGCTCGAGCTGGCGTGTCGCCCGCGTGAACTCCTGGTCCACGCTGCCCAGCGGCGAGCCGCGATAGCCGGTGACGTAGCCGGCGGTGTTCAGGCCGGCGCGCTGGTCGCGCAGGCGCTGGTTGATGGCCAGCCGGACCAGGGCCTGGATGCCGGTCATGTAGGCCCGGCCGGTCTCCAGCGTGTATTTGTCCGTCAGGCGGACGTCTCTCAGGGTTTGGGTCATGGTCTTCCCTCGGGCTGCCCGTGGCGGCCGGCGGATTGTGGCCGCCGGCGCTCCGGGTCTGCCGCTCACATGGTTGGGGTCAGAGGCTGTTGATGAAGACGATCAGGACGCCGATCGGCGCCACGAAGCGCGCGACCAGGTCCCACAAGCGGAAGGCCGCGGGGCCCAGCCGCAACTCCGCCCGCACGCTCTCCCGGTCGATGCACCACGCCACGAAGGCGATCGCGCCGAGGCCGGTCAGCGGCAGCAGGAACTTGCTGGTCAGCTTGTCCAGCAGGTCGAAGACGGTGTTGCCGAGGATCAGCACGTCGCTCCAGGCATTGAACGAGAGCAGGGCGGCGATGCCCAGCGCCCAGGCCGCGAGGCCGGTGGCGAGGCTGGCGCCGGCCCGTGACAGGGGCGTGCGTTCCTCCACCAGCTCGACCGCGGGCTCGAGCAGCGAGATGGCCGACGTGACGGCGGCGAAGACCAGCAGGGCGAAGAACAGGCTGGCGAGGACGCTGCCACCCGAGATGCCGCCGAAGGCCAGCGGCAGCGTGACGAACACGAGGCCCGGGCCGGCCGCCGCATCGAGGCCGTTGGAAAAGACGATCGGGAAGATCGCAAGGCCGGCGAAGAGGGCGATGACGGTGTCGGCGATGGCCACCGTGCGGGCTGCGCGCAGCAGATTGACCTCCTGTCCCAGGTAGGAGCCGTAGGCCATCATCACGCCCATGCCGAGCGACAGGGTGAAGAACGCGTGGCCGAGGGCGGCAAGCACGACCTCGCCGGTCAGCCGGCTCCAGTCGGGCGAGAAGAGGTAGCTGACGGCACGGCCGAATCCGTCGGTGCTCATGCCGTAGCCCACCAGCAGGATGAGGATGGCGCCCAGTGCCGGCATCAGCAGGCGCGCGGCCCGTTCGAGGCCGCCGCGTACGCCGCGGGCGACGATGGCGATGGTGACGGCCATGAACAGGGTGTGCCACGCGAGCAGCGTGCCGGGGGAGGCGAGCAGGCCGTCGAAGAGCGCGCCGGCTGCGGTCTTGTCGATGCCGACGAAAGCACCGGTGGCCGCATCGCCGAGGTAGGCGAGGGACCAGCCGCCGATGACGCTGTAGAACGAGAGGATCAGGAAGCCTGCGAGCGTGCCGGCCATGCCGACGGCGATCCAGGCGGGGCTGCGCTTCTGGTTGCCGGCCAGGTCGGCCATGGTGTTGACCGGATTCTTCTGTCCGCGACGGCCGATCAGCCACTCGGCGACGAGGATCGGCAGGCCGATCAGGGCGATGCAGGCCAGGTAGACGAGGACGAAGGCCGCGCCGCCGCTCTGCCCGACCATGTAGGGAAACTTCCAGACGTTGCCAAGGCCGACGGCCGAGCCGACCGCGGCAATGATGAAGCCCATGCGCGAGGACCAGTGCCCGTGGACCTTGCCTGTGATGGCGCTGGTGGCGCCCTGAACCATCGAAACTGCCATTGGATCTCCTCCTGTGTGTGGCCCCTGATCGAGGGGCCGGCGGAGACAGGCGAGACAGACCCCGCGCCTTCTGGGCGCGAGCCGGCTCATCCACGAAGGTGTGTCTCCACCTGATAGTCGTTTTATGGGCCGCCGTTCGTGGGGCGTCGGCACTGGGGAAAATCTTAGGCGGGCAGGGCGGGGCGATTCGTGCGCGTTCCCCGCCGTCCGTCCGTCACGCGAGGCAAAATTTGCCTCGCCTGCCGCCTGATCAACGTACTTGTTGCCGGAATGCGGCGAAACGTCACAGAATCACCTCGTGGATACCGATTTCCGCGAGGGGGAGATAGGATGGATCGTACCGACCGGAGCATCCTGGAGCTGCTGCAGCAGGACGCCCGCCTGAGCATCGCCGAGCTGGCGGAACGGGTGTCGCTGACCTCGTCCCCCTGCTGGCGGCGGGTCAAGGCGCTGGAGGAGTCAGGCATGATCCGCGGCTATCACGCCGAGCTCGATGCGCGCCGGCTGGGCTACGGCGTGACGGCTTACGTCAGCGTGATGCTCGAGCATCATCGCGCCGACCTCGAAGAGCGCTTCGAGAAAGCCGTGCTGGGCATTCCTGCGATCGTTGCCTGCCACGTGGTGTCGGGCCGCTACGACCTGATGCTGGAGGTCGTGGCGCCGGACCTGGAGGCTTTCGGCGAACTGTCGCAGAAGGTGCTGCGTACGCTGCCGGGCGTGAAGGAGCTCTATACCAGCTTCTCGTTGCGCACGGTCAAGGGTGGGCGCCAGTTGCCCGTGCCCTGAGCGGGGTCAGCGCCGGACCAGCAGCATCCCGCATTCGAGATGGGGGGTGTAGGGGAACTGATCGAAGGCTGCCGCCGCGGCAATTCGATGGGTATCCGACAGGGCTTCCACGTTGGCCCGCAGGGTCACGGGGTTGCAGGACACGTAGAGGATGTGGGCGAAGCGCCCGGCCAGTGCCAGGGTGGCCGCATCAAGACCGGCACGGGGCGGATCGACGAAAAGCGTCGTGAAGTCGTACGTGGCGAGGTCGATCTCCCGCATCCGGCGGTAGGCCCGTCCGCCGGCCAGGGCGTCGCTGATTTCCTCGCTTGCCATCCGCACCATTGCCACATTGCCGACCCCGTTGGCGGTCAGGTTGTCGTGGGCGGCGTGCACCGAGGTCTTGCTCAGCTCCGTTGCCAGCACCTTGCCGAACAGGGGGGCCAGCGCCACGGTGAAGTTGCCGTTGCCGCAGTAGAGCTCGAGCAGGTCGCCACCGAGGGCGGTCGCCTGGCGCCTGGCCCAGCCGAGCATGTGCCGATTGACCTCGCCATTGGGTTGCGTGAAGCTGCCCTCGACCTGCTTGTAGTGAAGCATTCGGCCGTCCAGCTCGAAGCGCTCCTGCAGCCAGTCGCGCTCGAGCACGCACTTCTGTCCGCGGCTGCGGCCGATGACATGGATGCCGAGCGCGCGGGCGAGGTTCCGCGCCTCCGCTTCCCAGACATCGTCGAGCTTGCGGTGGTAGACCAGGCTCGCCATCAGCTCGCCCGACAGGGTCGCGAGGAACTCGATCTGGAAGATCCGGCGTCGAAGCGTGTCGCTGGCGTTGATGGACTCGAGGAGCGGCGACATGGCCTCGCCGATGCGCGCGTGGGCTGGCGGGAACGTTTCGATCAGGATCGGCTTCTTCGGGTCGGCCGGATCGAACATCGCGTAGTGCGCACGTCCCTCCACATGCCACAGGCGGAACTCGGCGCGCATCCGGTAACCCAGCCGCGGCGACTCGAACACCTCGGGTTCAGGCATGGCCAGGGCAACGAAGTCGGACCGGTAGCGGGCGAGCTTGTCGGCGAGTTGCCGGTCGTAGCGGGCGGGGTCGTAGTCGGGCAGGGGCATCGTGAAGAGGCAGGGCGGCTGCAGCGGGAGTGCGGACTATACCCGGCGCCACGCGAGCGACAAACCGCAGGATCCGCCGGACCGATGTCGTGGCGCCCGGAGGCCGCTAGAGTTCAAGCTGCCAGAATTCGGAGACCAGCGTCAGTCCATAGCGCGCCACGGGCGGCTGCGCCTCGACGAGGCGGAAGCCGCAGTCGCGGTAGAGCCGGCGCGCGTGCTGGAGGCACTGATAGGTTTCGAGGCGGACTGCGCGCTGGCCGCAGCGGCAGGCATGGTCGAGCGCGGCATCCATGAGCTGCCGACCGATCCGCCTGCCGCGAAAGCCGGGAAGGACCAGCACGAAGTTCAGGAAGGCCGTGGCATCGCCGGCATCCGAGATGGCGATGCTGCCTGCCCGCTCGTCGGCGCATTCGGCGATCCACATTTGCTTGAGCGGGTCGGCACGCCCCAGCCACCGTCTCAGCTTGTCGCCGATGCTGCGGCGGAAGGCGTCGTCGAAGCCGTGCTCCGCACTGTAGACGCGGCCATGCTGTTCCACGACCCAGGCGGGATCGGCTGGGCGGTAGGCGCGCAGTCTGGCGATCATCGGGGGTGTGCCTGGCCTGCGGCGGGAGCGCTGCAACGTGACCACGGAGACAGCAGATTGGCAGGCAGGTCGTCGCCATGTGGCCAGTCGTCCACCCCGACCGCCACGTCGGCATCCGGCGGTTGCCAGGTGCCCAGGAGTCGGTCCCAGGCCGCGAACATCAGGCCGTAGTTGCCGAGGCTGCGGGCCGGGGCTCTGGCATGGTGGACCCGGTGGAGGGTCGGCGTGAGAACCCAGCGGCCCAGCCAGCGCTCGAGGGCGCTGGTGTAGGGCAGCCCCATGTGCTGGACGACATTCCAGACGGCAAGGGCACCGAATGCGAGGGCGGACGCCTGCGGCGCGGGCGCGAGCCAGCCGGCGACCGACAGCAGCGGCACCGCCGACAGCAGCCACTCGAACGGGTGAAATCGCAGGGCCGTCGCGACATCGAAGTCGGCGTCGGCATGGTGCACGCGGTGGATGCGCCACAGCCACGGCAGCTCGTGCATCAGGCGATGCACCGCATAATGCAGGGCGTCGGCGAGCAGGAGGAGCAGCGCCGCCTGCGCGGCGACGGGCCAGGCACTCAGCGGGGAGGGTTCACCCGGCCCCCGTACCGGCCAGGCGCTCACGGCCAGGCTGCCGATGGCCCACAATCCTGCGCCCAGCCACCAGCGATCTGCCGTGCGCTGCGTCGGGCGGGAGCTGCCGACCAGGCGTTCGGCCACGGTGGCCAGTGCCAGCGCGACCATCAGTGGCGCCAGGCGGTGGCTGAGGATGGCCTCGGCCCAGGACGGCACCGTCTCCCCTTACTTGCGCTTCCGGAAGTAGTTGACCGCGAGCGCGACGCCGGCGACGGCCAGGAGACCGAGCATCTCGGGCTCGGACACTTCGTTGACGCGACCGCCACCGTCAGGCTGGCCCGCGGCGACCAGCGTGGCGTAGGCGGAGAGGATCGGCAGGAGCAGGTAGGTTTTCATCGTGGGGCCTCTGTCGGGTGAGTCCGGCAAGAAATCTGGCGAGAGCCGGATGCGCGATCTGATTGTCCGAGAAAGTCAAATCATGTGACAGCGATTCATGGCCCGGATGATGACCTATTTCGCGGCAAGGCGCCTGCCGCGAGGGGGTCGGCGCTGGGGCCGATCCGTCCCAGCCCCGGCAGCTTGAGCGCCGGTGGCGAGAAATCGAGACCGAGCGCCAGCCCCAGCAGATTCAGTTCGATGCCCTCCTGGGGGGCTGCGATCAGGCCCAGCAGGCCCCCGAGCGAGAGTTGAATGCCGTTGCCGCTCGGCGCGGTAGCCAGCCACGCGCCGTCGGGCAGGTAGTCCTTGCCGATGGCCGTGGGTGGCAGATCCAGATCGAGTTCCGGTACGGCCCGGGCGATGTAGGCGACGAAGGTGTTGCTGTTCGGGCCGGGCCAGACCCGGTAGCGGTCGTCGTAGGGGTAGCGGCGGGCGAGCGAGTCGATGCGCCGGATCAGCGCGTCGACGTCACCGCCGCCCCGCAGCTCGCGCAGCAACTGGGGGCGGTTGCCGTACCAGTAGCCGTCCGGGGGCGCGTGATGGATGCGGACCGCGCCGCTGCCATGGCGGAGGCCAAAGCCCATGACCTCGTAGCGGGTGTAGCGATCGGACCTGGCGGGCTTGGTCGCGATCCAGGTGTGAACCCCGAAGGCACCGCGCCAGCGAAAGGCGCGCGCCGCATAGACCTGGATCACCGCGTCGGGGGTGGTGTCCGGCGGGGGGGCCTGGCCGGTGCTGTCCCGCCGCGCCGTGCGCCAGTCGACCGGGCCGTCGGAGCCGGCGACATGCCAGGCCACAGCCGCAGCGACCGGGGCGAGGAAGGCGATCGAGACGAACAGCAGGAGGCGCCTGGCGAGGACCAGGACCGGGTGGTGGGTCATGCGTCCGGGGGGCGGTGGGAATGCTCCTGTTATACCCCGGTCGCCGCGGTAGGTTCCCGCCGCTTTCAGAAATTCACCGCCGGGCCGGATTGCGGGCGAAGCTCGACCGCGCCCTCCGACGGGTTCGCCCAGCCGAGGCGCCTCGCGCCGACCGCCAGGGCGAGCGTGGCCGATCGTGCACCCATGACACCGCCTAGAAACGGACCGTCGGACCGTGCCAGTCTGAGGGCAATGTGCGGGCCTGGGCGAGGGCTTCCGCGGCCGCACACCAGCCGTCGCAAGCGTGCCGACCACCCTGGCCCCGCAGCCGGTTGAGGACGGCTTTGGCTTGCGCGTAGACCGCGAAGAAGTGCCGCACAAACCGCATCTGGGCGGCGCTGGGCTCGTGGGCGCTGCACACGAGCTTGTGATCCATCATGCCCCGGTCGACGAGGATGATGGCGCCCCAGGCGGGCAGTCGGTGGTGGCTGCCGAGTGGCAGGCGCGGGCCGAGCACGAGGGCGTCGAGCAAGTCTCCCTCGAGCCCGAGGAGGCCCGGCACGGCCCCGTAGTTGAAGGGGCAGGGCAGAGGGGAAACGAAATCGATGGCGCCGCTGGAGCCGCGCTTCAGGAAGCTTCCGCGTGGGATCTCGATCTCGACCTCGAGGATCGGCGGCTGATCGGGGGTCATCGGGCGAAAACCGGTGGCAGGCGATCACCCCGACGGAAGGCGTCGAGAATGGCGAGGATCTCGCCGGCATCCAGGTGGCCCAGCCGGCGCAACCAGGTCCGGCCGTCGGGCCCGATGAGGGCATGCTGGGGCAGCGAGCGCCCGGTGGCGCCCTCCGACACCACGTGGCGCGGGTTGAGTCCATGCTCGTCCGCCCAGTCCCGCATCTGCTGTGGGGTGGCCGACTGATCGGCCTGCCGGCCACCGCTCAGCACGGTGACGAATACGGTGTCGGCAGGGGCCTGCTCGGCGGCGGTATGGCTCTGATGGGTCTGCCGGTCGCAGGACTTGCACCACAGCGCGTCGTAGGTGATCCAGACGTAGCGTTTCGGGAACATGCACGGCCCCAGCGCAGTGCCGGCCAGCGAAACGCCCCACGGCCCGGTCACGTCCCCCGTGCAGCCGCCCGCCCGGTCCCACTCGGTGTATTGCTCGAGCTGCGCGACCGGGGTCGCGCAGGCGGTCAGTGCCGCCACCAGGGCGAACTCGGTGAGGCGGCGGACGGCAGCGCCGTTCATGACTGCCGCTCGTCGGCTTCCCGGCCGAAGCTGGCGCACTCGGACAGCAGCCAGGACCGGAAGGCCTCGAAGCGCGAGCTGCCGCTCTTGCGCTCCGGCGCGATCAGGTAGTAGGCCCGCTCGGTTGGCACCGGCCGCGGGTGCGCGACGACGAGCCGGCCCGAGGCCAGTTCCTCGCGGATCAGGAAGGCGGGGATGAGCGCCACACCGAAGCCCTCGATGGCCGCCTGGGCGAGCATCGAGAACAGCTCGAGGCGCATCCCGCCGAGGTCTCCCTCGACGGCCAGACCGCAGGCCTCGAACCAGCGGCGCCAGGCGTACGGACGGGTCGTCTGCTGGAGCAGGGGCAGCCGGGCAAGGGCGGCGGGCGTCAGCGGCGCGCCGGCCGCCAGCGCAGGGCTGCATACGGGCACGGCAGCCTCGCCCATGAGGAGGTGGGCTTCGGTGCCCGGCCAGCCGGCCTCGCCGAAATAGATTGCCGCGTCGAAGTCCGTTTCCTCGAACAGGAAGGGCCGGGTGCTGGTGGTGAGGTGTACCTGGATGTCCGGATGGCGGTCGCGGAAGCCGGACAGCCGCGGCAGGAGCCAGCGCGTCGCAAAGGTCGGCACGACCGCCAGTTCGAGGGCCATCGCCGAGCCCTGGTGCGCGATCACGGCAAGCGTGTCGCGCTCCAGGGCGTCGAGGCGGCTCGCGATCTGCCGGCTGTAGGCCTGCCCCGCCTCGGTCAGGCGCACGCCCCGGCGGGTGCGGCGAAACAGGCTGACCCCGAGGAAGGCTTCCAGCGCGGCCACCTGCCGGCAAACCGCGCTCTGGGTCAGCGACAGGTCCTCCGCCGCCCGGGTGAAGCTCTCGTGGCGGGCGGCTCGTTCGAAGGCGAGCAGGGACTGGGTGGTTGGGAGCTTGCGGCGCATGGGGCCCTAGCTTGGGTACTGATTGAATTATTGGCAATTCGAACGGGACGTGCCAAGCCAGACTTGTTTGTCTAGGTCTATGAAAAATAGCTCAAATGCTTTTCGATGTTCGCCCTGGATCGTTCGACGCCCGGTCATACGATGTGCGCAAATGGCACAGATGCATGTCCATTTCTCGCTTGATGCCGGGGGCGTCGACGCCTAGATTGTGCGCAACGCGAAGACGCCACCTGGCGAGCACGGAAACAAGGGAGCGCATATGAAGCAATCACGGGTGAATTTCGACTGGCTCGATCCGCTGCTGCTGGACCAGCAGTTGACCGACGAAGAGCGCATGGTCAGGACGACGGCGCGCGCCTACGCCGAGGAGCGCCTGCAGCCGCGCGTGCTCGAAGCCTTCCGCCACGAGCGAACGGATCGCGCCATCTTTCATGAAATGGGTGAACTGGGCCTGCTCGGTGCCACGATTCCCGAAGCCTACGGCGGCGCCGGACTCGGCTATGTCGGTTACGGCCTGATTGCCCGTGAGGTCGAGCGGGTGGACTCGGGTTTCCGCTCGATGATGAGTGTCCAGTCGTCCCTCGTGATGGTCCCGATCAATGAGTTCGGCAGCGAAGCGCAGAAGCAGAAATACCTGCCGAAGCTCGCGACGGGCGAGTGGGTGGGGTGTTTCGGCCTCACCGAGCCCGACCACGGGTCCGACCCGGGCAGCATGGCGAGCCGTGCGCGCAAGGTGGACGGTGGCTATCGACTGACGGGCAGCAAGATGTGGATCACCAACAGCCCGATCGCCGACGTGTTCGTCGTGTGGGCGAAGGACGACGCGGGCGATATTCGCGGCTTCATCCTCGAAAAGGGCTGGAAGGGTCTTTCGACGCCGGCCATCCATGGCAAGGTGGGCCTGCGGACCTCGATCACCGGGGAGATCGTCATGGACGACGTCTTCGTGCCCGACGAGAACATCTTTCCGGACGTGCGTGGCCTGAAGGGACCGTTCACCTGTCTCAATTCCGCGCGCTTCGGCATCGCCTGGGGTGCCCTGGGTGCGGCCGAATCCTGCTACGAGACGGCGCGACAGTACGTGCTCGACCGCAAGCAGTTCGGCCGTCCGCTGGCGGCCAACCAGCTGGTGCAGAAGAAACTCGCCGACATGCTGACCGACATCACGCTGGGCCTGCAGGGCTGCCTGCGCCTCGGCCGGATGAAGGACGACGGCAACGCACCGGTCGAACTGACCTCGATCATGAAGCGCAATTCCTGCGGCAAGGCGCTGGAGATCGCGCGCGTGGCGCGGGACATGCTGGGGGGCAACGGTATCTCCGACGAATTCGGCGTGATCCGCCACGTCGTGAACCTGGAGGTGGTTAACACCTACGAAGGGACCCACGACATCCACGCCCTGATCCTCGGGCGCGCGATCACCGGCCTGCAGGCCTTCGCCAACTGATGGGCGCGCTGTCGGGCATCCGCGTCCTCGACCTGTCGCGCATTCTGGCGGGTCCGTGGGCCTCCCAGATCCTCGGTGACCTCGGTGCCGAGGTCGTGAAGGTGGAGCGTCCGGGCGCAGGCGACGACACGCGCCACTGGGGGCCGCCCTGGCTGAAGGACCGCGACGGCAATGAGACCGACACGGCGGCCTACTTTCTGTGCGCCAATCGCAACAAGCGCTCGGTGACGATCGACATCACGCGGCCCGAGGGCCAGGCGCTGATCCGGTCACTGGCGCGCGAGAGCGACGTGCTGATCGAGAACTACAAGCTCGGTGGCCTCGCCCGATATGGCCTCGACTACGCCACCCTCAAGGAGGACAACCCCCGGCTGGTGTATTGCTCGATCACCGGCTTCGGCCAGGATGGACCCTATGCGGCGCGCGCCGGCTACGACTTCCTGATCCAGGGGCTGGGTGGGCTGATGAGCATCACCGGGCAGCCGGATGGTGCGCCGGGCGGTGGCCCGATGAAAGCCGGCGTCGCGCTGACCGACATCCTCACCGGCCTCTATGCCGCCAACGCGATCCAGGCCGCCCTGCACGACCGGGCGCGCAGCGGGCGGGGGCAGCACATCGACATGGCCCTGCTGGATGTCCAGGTGGCCTGCCTGGCCAACCAGGCGATGAACTATCTGGTCAGCGGTGTGGCGCCCGGCCGGCTCGGCAACGCCCATCCGAACATCGTGCCGTATCAGGATTTCCCGACCGCCGATGGCTACATGATCCTGGCGGTCGGCAATGACAGCCAGTTTGCCCGCCTGTGCGCCGAGGCGGGCGCGCCCGGGCTTGCCGCCGACGCGCGCTATGCGACGAACCGCGCGCGGGTCGCCAACCGGGCGACACTGATTCCGGCGCTGAATCGCCTGACGGTCCAGCGGACGACGACCGCCTGGATCGATGCGCTGGAGGCGGTCGGTGTCCCTTGTGGACCGATCAATGATCTGGCGGGCGTCTTCGCGGACCCGCAGGTGATGGCTCGGGGACTCCACGTGACGCTCGCCACGGCCGATGGCTGCGCGGTGCCCCAGGTGGCCAGCCCGATGCGCCTGTCCGGGTCACCGGTGGTGAACGCCCTGCCACCGCCCGCGCTGGGCGCCGACAGCGGCGACGTCCTGGCCGAGTGGCTCGGGCTGGACGCCGGCGCGATCACCGCGCTGGCGCGCGATGGGGTGATCTAGGTTGATTGCCGCGGCTGAGCTGTCCTTCAGGCGGCCTGGCGTTCAGCCCGCCGAAGCCGCTCCGCCATCACCTTCATCAGGTCCACTGCGAACTGCGGGTGGCGCGCGACGATCTCCTCGAAGCGGGCTTGGTCGATTCGCGCGAGATGGCAATCGGTCAGGGCGCGAACGCTCATGGGGCGGGGTTGGTCCGGCTCGATGAGGGCGAGTTCGCCGACGAAGGCGCCCGGTCCCGCGACCTCGATGGCTTGCCCCTGGACGAGCAACTCGGCCTGGCCGGTCACCAGCAGGTAGGTCACATCCGCGGCCTCGCCCTCGCTGAACAGGATCTCGTGCTCCGGCAGGCGGACGAGTCCGGTGGCGGCCGTGATCAGATCTGCAAGCTCCATCGTCCGGGGTCTCCGAATGTGTGGGGTGTTCCCCCATCTACGGGCCTTTGATGCCCTCCCTTAAGGGTCAGATGAACTGCAATGTTGCGCTGCCCGGGAGGTCGCTTCCCTGCTGGCCGGAGGGGCTGCAAGGCCACGCTAGGGACGCCGGCGGGCGGGGCCGGCGGTCAGAGCGGCTTCTGCATGAAGCGGGCGCTGCCCGCGGCCGGGTCGAGTTCGTAGTCGGCGAAGCCGAACCGCCGGTAGCTGGCGAGCGCCGGCCGGTTGTTGGCGAGGACCTCCAGCGTCAGCTTGCAGCAGCCCCGGCGAAGCGCTTCCTGCTCGACGGCGGCGAGCAGTGCCTGGCCGATGCCGCGACCCCGAAGATCCCGGTGGACGACGATGTCGTGGATGTTCAGCAGGGGGCGCGCGGCGAAGGTCGAGAAGCCTTCGAAGCCGTTGACCAGCCCGGCGGCCCGACCCTCGCAATGGGCGAGGAAGGCCACAAAACCGGGGCGTGCCACGAGCCGCTCCACCAGATGGGCGCGGGCGTAGTCGGACAGCGGATGGCCACCACCCATGGGGTCGCGCGCATAGTGGTCCAGCAGGGCGAGCCAGTCCGCCGCCTGGGCCGGATCGCTCAGGTTCAGGAGGTGTGTCGTGATCGTCATGGCCGCGATTGTCCCATGGGCCCGGGTCGCGGGGCGCGTTGACCGCAAGCACCCGCGCACGGTGCTATCGTTGTCCTTGCACCCAATCGCCGGAGCCCTTCCATGGCCAACACCGTCCTGTACTCGGTCGCTGACCGTATTGCCACGCTCACCTTGAATCGCCCGGACGCCTTGAACGCCCTGTCCGTGGAGATGATGGAAGATCTGGCCAAGGCCATGGCGGCCCTGCGAGAGCACGGGGCCTTCGATGTGCTGATCGTGGAGGGGGCGGGCGATCACTTCATGGCGGGTGGCGACATCAACGACTTCGCCCGCCATCTCACCGCGACGCCGGAGGCCAGGCTGGCCGCGTTTCGCGCCATGATCGAGCAGTTCGTCAATCCTGTGGTCGAGATGCTCCAGGGTATGCACCAGCCCGTCGTGGCCAAGGTGCGCGGGGCCTGCGCGGGCTTCGGCCTGTCGCTGATGCTGGGGTGCGACCTGGCCATCTGCTCCGAAAGCGCCAAGTTCACCTCGGCCTATGCGGCGATCGGCCTGTCGGCCGACGGCGGCATGTCCTACTTTCTGCCGCAGCTGGTCGGCACGCGCAAGGCCCTCGAGCTGCTGATGCTGGCGGATCGCTTCGACCCGCCGGAGGCGTTGCGGCTCGGGCTGGTCAATCGGGTCGTGGCCGATGCCGAGCTCGACGGGGCGGTGTTGACGCTGGCGCGGCGGCTGGCCGCAGGGCCGCGCCATGCCTACGGCGAGATGAAACGCCTGGTCTACGCAGCGCCCTGCGCGCGGATCTCCGGTCATCTGGAGAGCGAAGCCGAGGCCTTTGCCCGCTGCTCGGCGACCGGCGATTTCGGCGAAGGGGTCACCGCGTTCCTGGAGAAGCGAAAGGCGGACTTCAAGGGGCGCTGAGCGCGACCCCGGCGGGAGCCGGTAGCCCGGCCGTCAGATGCCCTTCGCCAGCCCGTGCGCCAGGCGGCCCAGCCACTCATGGGCGGCATACCAGCCGGACAGCGCTCCCCGGGGCGTCGGCAGCAGGTCCACCGGGTCGAATGCGCCGGCCTGCGGATTGCCCTGCCAGGCCGTCGGGGCTTCGATGACCGCCAGGCCGGCCTCGCGGAATGCCTGGCCGGCGCGCGGCATGTGGGCGGCATGGGTGACGAGAACGATGTTTTGCACACCGTCGGCAGAGAGGATGCGCGCGCTGAAGCCCGCATTGTCGGCGGTGTCCCTTGATGACACCTCGACCCAGCGTGGCGTGATGCCGAAGTCGGTGACGAGTGCCTCGCGCATCAGGACCGCCTCGGGCTGCGCTTCGCGCACGGTGCCGCCGGTGACCATCACCGGCAGGCCGGTCTCGCGGGCCAGGCGCGCGCCGTACCGGATGCGCTCGAGACTGTAGGCGTTGACCGTTGCGTCGCCGTACTCCGGTGCAAAACGCCGCTGTCCCCCTGCCAGGATGACGATCGCGTCGGCCGAGCGCATCGCGGCCATGTCCCCCGGCTGCGCGGGCTCGAGCCCCGACAGCATCCAGCCAACGCTCAATGGAGCCGACAGGAACCAGGCGCTGGCGAGGCCGAGCCAGGCCAGTGCCTTCCTGCCGCGCCACAGGCCCAGGGTGATCAGCAGTAGCGGGCCGAGCGGCGGCAGGATGACCAGCGCCGCGAGCTTCTTGGCCCAGAAGAGGATCAGATCGGGATCGAGTGGCATCTGCATTGTGGGGAAGGCACGGGGCCTTTATTATCCCCGAGACTTCAAGACGGCCAATCGCCCATGCCCGATCACCGCTACGGCTTCGAAAGCCTGTGCCTGCATGCCGGGCAACAGCCCGATCCTGTCACCGGCGCGCGAGCCGTCCCGATCTACCAGAGCACCTCCTTCGTCTTCGAATCGCCCGAGCATGCGGCGGCGCTGTTCAACCTGCAAACCTTCGGCAACGTCTATTCGCGGATCTCGAACCCGACCGTGGCCGTGTTCGAGGAGCGGGTGGCCGCCCTCGAGGGCGGGCGTGCGGCGCTGGCGACCGCGTCCGGCCTGTCTGCCCAGATGACCTGCCTGCTGACCCTGTGCCAGCAGGGCGACCGCATCGTGGCGGCGCGCAACCTGTATGGCGGGAGCTACTCCCAGCTGGACGTCAGCCTGCGGCGACTGGGCATCGAGACGGTCTTCGTCGATCCGTCCGACCCGGAGAATTTCCGCGCGGCCATCGACGACCGGACCAAGGCGGTCTACGGCGAGATCATCGGCAATCCCGGACTCAACGTACTCGACGTGACGGGCGTCGGCGCCGTGGCCCGCGAGGCCGGCGTGCCCCTGGTGGTGGACAACACGCTGGCCTCACCCTACCTCTGCCGCCCGCTCGAGCACGGCGCCGACATCGTTGTCCATTCGGCGACCAAGTACATGGGCGGCCACGGCACGACGATGGGCGGGGTGATGGTCGAGTCCGGCCGTTTCCCCTGGGACAACGGCCGCTTCCCGCAGATGACCGAACCCTCCCCCGGCTATCACGGCGTGGTTTTCTTCGAGACCTTCGGTGACTTCGGCTTCGTCACCAAGGCGCGGATGGAAACCCTGCGCACCTTCGGCCCCGCCCTGTCCCCGTTCTCGGCCTTCATGCTGCTGCAGGGGCTGGAGACGCTGCCGGTCCGGATGGACCGGCACGTTGCCAACGCGAAGGCCGTGGCCGAGTTTCTGGCGGACCACCCGGCCGTGGCCTGGGTCAACTACCCAGGCCTGGCCGACAGCCCGGATGCCGCCCTGGCGGCCCGCTACCTGCCCAAGGGGGCGGGTGGCATCCTCTCCTTCGGCATTCGCGGAGGGCAAACGGCCGGCGAGCGTTTCATCGAGGCCCTCGAGATGTTCAGCCACCTCGCCAACGTGGGCGACGCGCGCTCGCTGGTGATCCACCCGGCCTCGACCACCCACCGGCAACTGTCGGAGGCCGAGCAGGTCGCCGCTGGCGTGCCCCCTGACATGGTGCGCCTGTCGATTGGCCTCGAGAGCCTCGACGACATCCTGTGGGATCTCGATCAGGCGCTGTCCCGCTGCGGAGGCGTGGGCTGATGGGCGTACGCGAGTTCATCTGGGCGGTGATCGCGCTGATCGCCCTCTACGTGGCGTTCCAGTTGCTGCGCCTTGGCCGGCGGCGACAGCAGGCGGCGAGCGCGCCGATGCCGCCACTGCCCGCCGAGGTCGCCGGCGCCGAGCCGGCCGGGGAAGACGCGGAACGGACGCCGGACCTCGGCCTCGAGCGGATGGCCACCGTCGAGGCCGAGCTGCGCGCAGAACACGAACGGGTCGAGCTCGAGTTGCAACAGCTCCGGCGGGACGTGGCGCAGCTGCGCCACGAACAGGAAACGCTGCGGCGCGACAATCTGCGCCTCGCGGAGCAGCTCGGGGACCTGGGCGACAATGTCGCCACCGTCCAGGCGAGCCAGCATGTCTCGCCCCAGTATGGCGAGGCGGTGATGCTGGCCCGCCGGGGCCTGGAGTCCGAGGCGATCGCGGAGCGCTGCGGCATTTCGGTGGCGGAAGCCGCCCTGGTCCGCTCACTCACCGGCAGTGGCGCGAACGAGACCGAGGAGGGCAGGGCGCATGGCGACTGAGGGGAATGCCGCGGAGGCCGGGGCGGCGAGCGCCGGTCAGCGCGCGATCTGGCTGCGCATTGGCGGTGGGGTCACGCTCATTTCCGTGCTGCTGGCCCTGCTGGCCCTGCTCGACGATCGTCGCACGCCGGCGCCGACTCCGTCCGATGTGCGGGTCGCGACCGAGCCGGCGCCGAACATCGTGACCGAACCGCGTGCGCCGGTCATCGGTGCGGCGGTGTCATTGCCCGCCCCGGAGGCGCCCGTCCTGGCGGCGCTGCCGGCCGAAGCGACCGCTGCGGTCGAAGCGGCGCCCGAGGGCAGTGCGGCGCCGGAAGTGGTGCCACCGGAGGCTCGCCAGGCGGATGCACCGCCCCCGTCCGCGTCCAACGCCGATGCGGTGGCCCAGGGGGCTTCGGCCCAGCCCGACAGCACCGTCGCGGTGGCTCCGGAGCCAGACGATTCGCCGGCCGCACCGGTTGCGAGTGCGGTGGCCGAAGTGGCCCGCATTGCCCCGGCAAAGGACGGCTTCCTGGTCCAGCTTGGCGTCTTCGGCGTCAGCGGCAACGCGGAGGCCATGTATGCCGAGCTCAAGAAGCTGGGCGTGCCGGCGCGCCTGGAGACCCGCGTGGTGGCGGGGCCGTTCCCGAACCGCAAGAGTGCGGAGGCCGCGCGGGAAAGGCTGGCCCGGGC
Organism: Rhodocyclaceae bacterium; assembly: GCA_050303815.1. GTDB lineage: Bacteria > Pseudomonadota > Gammaproteobacteria > Burkholderiales > Rhodocyclaceae > Cognatazoarcus. The sequence goes on along the minus strand of JBNLCM010000163.1, from coordinate 28,639 downwards.
GGGGCTCGCCAAGGGCATCGTGGTCGAGTCGCGCTGAACTGGTGCGCGAAATGCGGGGAGAAACCGGTGCTGTTCCCGCCACGGAACTCGACGGCAACGGTCTAGAGTTGGAAGCTGCAGAGATGGCGTTCGATGGGAGGAGCCCGAAATGAAAGTGGAAAGCCCGGTGTTTGGTGCGCTCGACGTGAGCGCAGACAAGATTCTCGAGTTTCCGGCAGGCCTGCCGGGGTTCGACGAGTGCAAGCGTTTCACGCTGGTGCACGAGGAAGGTGCGAAGAGCATCCTGATGTTGCAGAGCGTGGATGACCCGGAGATTGTCTTCTCGGTGGCGGGTGCCGACGCACTTGGCGTGAACTACGAGTTCTCGCTGACTGACGAAGAGGCGGCACTGATCGAACTGAGCGAAGGCGAGGACGCTGCGGTTGCCGTGATCGTGCACAAAGCGCCGCAGGAAACGTCGCCCGCGACGGCCGGACTGCAGGCCAATTTCATGGCGCCGATCGTCATCAACACGAAGTCCCGCAAGGGGCTCCAGAAAGTGATCAGCAAGCTGGGCTGCGACGTCACCCTGCGCGCGCGCGACTAACCAACTAGGCCAGTCGACTCACGCTGCCGCACCCTCGATGCCCTGATGATGGGCATCGAGGGCGCCGTCGCATCCTCCCGCTGCGGCCCTGAACGTCGCATGCCGCCGGTCCACAAACCCGGCCGGCGCCGACCAGCCGCCCGTGGTGCCCAGTGACAGGACAGGGCGCGGCGGCGGGGCTTTCCGGCGATCATGACGTCCCGATCTGTGCGCCGCCGCCTTGCGTCGCGCCTTCGTGAGCGCCGGCCTGGCAGGGAGCCAGCGGGTACAATGGGGAGCCGCGGCGGCGGGGCCGCCGACCCATCGAGAGGAGATTCGCACCATGAGCCGGACCATCATTTCGACCCCCAGCGCCCCCGCGGCGATCGGGACCTACTCGCAGGCCGTGCGCGTAGGCGACACGGTGTATCTGTCCGGCCAGATCGGGCTGGATCCGGCGAGCATGGAAATGGTCGAGGGGTTCGAGGCCCAGACCGAGCGGGTCTTCAGCAACCTGAAGGCGGTCGCCGAAGCGTCCGGCTGCTCGCTGGCCGATGCCGTCAAGCTCACCATCTACCTGACCGACCTGGGCAACTTCGCGAAGGTCAACGAGGTCATGGCGCGCTATTTCCAGGCGCCCTATCCGGCTCGTGCCGCGGTGGGCGTCAAGGAGTTGCCGAAGGGCGCGCTCGTCGAAGCCGACGCGATCCTGGTTGCCGGCTGAGTCTGCGCATCGATGGCGGATGCGGCACGGTCCGCCGCGGGCTGGAATGGCATTGGCGCGCAGCTGGCGCGCCGGCTGGCCAAGCTCGACATCCGCGGTCCGCTCGACCTGCTGCTGCATCTGCCCCTGCGCTATGAGGACGAAACGCGGCTGACGCCGATTCGCGAGGCGGCTGGCGGAGACACCTGCCAGTGCGAGGTCGTGGTCCTCGCGAGCGAAGTGGTTCTGCGGCCGCGGCGCCAGCTCGTGGTCCGCGTGGCGGACGACTCCGGCGAGCTGGTGCTTCGCTTCCTCAACTTCTACCCTTCCCAGCAGAAGCAGGTCGCGGTGGGCAATCGCCTGCGCGTCTTCGGCGAGGTCCGGGGGGGCTTCTTCGGCGACGAGATGGTGCACCCCCGGGTGCGCATCGTGCGCGATGGCGAGCCGCTGCCCGTCGGGCTGACGCCGGTCTATCCGACCACCGCCGGACTCGCCCAGTCGGCGTTGCGCAAGCTGGTCGATGCCGAACTGCGCCGGAACGCCCTCGAAGACCCGCTGCCGGCCGAATGGCGGCAACGCCTTGGCCTGATGCCGCTTGCCGAGGCTCTGGCCATCCTGCACCACCCACCACCCGAGAGTGATCCGGCGGCGCTCGAGGCCAGAACCCACCCGGCCTGGCAGCGGGTCAAGTTCGACGAGTTGCTGTCCCAGCAGATATCGTTGCGCAAGGCCTACGCGGCGCGGCGGGCGCGCAGCGCCACGGCACTGCGCGAGAGCGGGGCCCTTACGGCCCGTTTGCTGGAGGCCCTGCCCTTCGATCTGACCGGCGCCCAGCGTCGCGCCTGGCGGGAGATTGCCGGCGACCTGGCCAGCGCCCACCCGATGCAGCGGCTCCTGCAGGGCGACGTGGGCAGCGGCAAGACCATCGTCGCGGCGCTGGCCATGCTGCACGCGGCCGAGGCGGGCTGCCAGTCCGCGCTGATGGCGCCGACCGAGATCCTCGCCGAACAGCACTACCGAAAGATCGCAGCCTGGCTGGCGCCCCTCGGCCTCGACGTCGTGTGGCTGTCCGGCAGCCAACGCAAGAAGGTGCGCGCGGCCATGCAGGCCCGCCTGGCCGCGGGCGAGGCGATGTTCGCCATCGGCACGCATGCCCTGATTGAAGAGATGGTCGATTTTCCCCGGCTCGGCCTGGCGGTCGTCGACGAACAGCACCGTTTCGGCGTCCGGCAGCGCCTGTCCCTGCGCGAGAAGGGCAGTGGCGGGGCGCATCCGCACATGCTGATGATGTCGGCGACACCGATTCCGCGGACCCTGGCGATGAGCTTCTATGCCGACCTGGACGTCTCGGTGCTCGACGAGTTGCCGCCGGGTCGGACGCCGATCGTGACCAAGCTGGTCTCCGACGCCCGTCGCGAGGAGGTGATCGGACGGATTCGCGATGGCTGCCGGCAGGGCAGGCAGGCGTACTGGGTGTGCCCGCTGGTGGAGGAGTCGGAGACGCTGGAACTCCAGACGGCGGTCGATACCCACCTGGCCCTCACGGAAGCGCTGCCCGGGCTGGCCGTCGGCCTGGTCCATGGCCGTATGAAGCCCGACGAGAAGGCGGCGACGATGGCGGCCTTCGAGGCGGGGGACCTCCACGTGCTGGTGGCGACGACGGTGATCGAGGTCGGCGTCGATGTGCCGAATGCCAGCCTGATGGTCATCGAGCATGCGGAGCGCTTTGGTTTGGCCCAGTTGCACCAGTTGCGCGGCCGGGTCGGACGCGGGCGGGCCGACTCGGTCTGCATCCTGCTCTACGCGCAGCCCTTGTCCCAGAACGGTCGGGCGCGACTGAAGGTGATCTTCGAGAACACCGATGGCTTCGCGATTGCGCGCGAGGACCTCCGCCTGCGTGGACCCGGCGAGTTCGTCGGCGCGCGGCAGAGCGGTCTCCCGATGCTGCGCTTTGCTGACCTGGAGCGTGACGCCGCGTTGGTCGAGCGGGCGCGCGATGGGGCCCGGCGGTTGTTGCACGACGCGCCAGAAGCGGCCGAGGCGATGGTCCGGCTGTGGTTCGCCGGCCGTGAGGGACTGCTCGGGGCCTGAGGCGTCCGGCCGGTAACAGTTCCACTGGCGGCTTCGTGGTAGGGTGTGGGCAGCCTGTTCCACCACGCGATTCGCATCATCCAGTACATGGGATTTTCCGTCCGAAGGGCATTGGCGAGGCATCGCGCCAGCCTCCTGGCCGCACTGCCCGCGGCGCTCGTCCTGTGTGCGCTGGAGGCAGGGGCCGCGCTGCCGGCGCCGGTCGCGGACGAGCTCTCGAAGGTGCGGATCCCCGAAGAGTCGGTGTCGGTGTGGGTTCAGGAGGTGGGCCAGCCGGAGCCCGAGGTGGCGCACTACCCGGACCGTCCCATGAACCCGGCATCGGTCATGAAGCTGGTGACCAGTTTCGTGGCCTTCGACGTCCTCGGGCCGACACACACCTGGAAGACGCGGGTGTTCGCAGACGCGCCGCCGCGCGACGGTATCCTGGACGGCAACCTGTATCTCGTCGGCGAGGGCGACCCCGCGCTGACGCTGGAGCGGCTCTGGCTGCTCCTGCGGGCGGTTCGCCAGAAGGGGGTCGACGAGATCCGTGGCAACCTGGTGCTGGATCGCTCGGCCTGGCGCCTGCCGCCCTTCGATCCCGCAGCCTTCGACGGGCGAGGTACCCGACCCTACAACATCGGCCCCGACCCGCTGATGGTCAATTTTGCCGCGCTCAAGCTGCGCTTCGTGCCGCAGCCGAAAGGCACCCCCCGCCTGCAACCCGATCCGACCCTTGATGGCGTGTCGGTCGTGTCGGCGCTGCGCTCGGCGCGCGGCGGCTGCGGCGACTGGGATGAGCGCCTGGATGTGGCTTTCGTCACGCCGGGCAGCCGCCCGGTCATCCGGGTCGGCGGCGAATGGCGGGACAGCTGTGGCGAGCGGGAGTGGTTCGTCGCACCCATGGCGCCCGCAGAGTACTCGCGCCTGGCGGTGGCCGGCCTGTGGAAGGAACTGGGCGGGCGCCTGACTGGCCGGGTCTTCGACGGGGAGACGCCGGCCGAGGCCCAGCTCATCAGCGTCGAGGTGTCGCCGACCCTGGCCGAGGTCGTGCGCGACATGAACAAGTGGTCCAACAACGTGCAGGCCAGGCATCTGCTGGCGACTCTAGGCGCCTCGGCCGGCGGCCTGCCGGACGCAGTCAGCGCGGGCGCCAAGCTGGTGGAGGCGCGCCTGCGGGCGGCCGGCGTGGATACGACCACGCTGGTGGTCGAGAACGGCTCGGGGCTGTCGCGCATCGAGTCGATCAGTGCGCGTGCGCTGGGGCAGATGCTCGACCGCGCGTATGCGCAGCCATGGATGCCGGAGTTCATTTCGTCCCTCTCCGTGGCCGGCGTCGACGGCACCGGGCGCCATCGCCTGAGCGGCAGCCCGGCGCGGGGCTTCGCCCACATCAAGACCGGCACGATCAACGAAGCGCGGGCGGTGGCCGGCTATGTGCTCGACCGGGATGGCCGGCGCCACGTCATGGCGATGCTGGTGAACGATCCGTCGGCCTGGGCGAGCCGGGCGGCGCAGGATGCCCTGCTTGAGTGGATCTGGTACGGGGCCCACGCCCTCGGGCCCGTCGCGCGGCCGGCTGGCCGGTAGGAGCCGCCGATTCCCTCGGGTATCATGCGCCTCGCCCATCCGCACCCCCCCGCCGAATGAAGACCCGCCCCGAACGTGAAGACTGGCTGCGCTGCGTGCCGCGTCGTGCCGATTCCGTCGCGATGCGGCCCTGGCTGGTCGAGGCCGGATCACTGACCGCGCGGATCCGCGCGCGTTGCGGCGCATTCCGGGTGCGCGTGATCGCCCAGCGCCTGGCCTGTCCCCATCGGGACGAGGCTCGGCTCCTCGGCCTGCGCCGCGGCGAGCTGGCCTGGTTGAGGGAAGTCCTGCTCGAGGCCGACGGAAGGCCCGTTGTCTATGCCCGGTCCGTGTTGCCGCGTCACAACCTGCGCGGCGGCTGGCGACTGTTCGCGGGGATCGGGCAGCGGCCGCTCGGTGCCGCCCTGTTTGCCGATCCGCGCATCCGTCGCGCACCGCTCGCCGTGCACCGCCTCGATTCGCGCGACGTGCGCCATGCCCGGGCGCTGGCCGCCGCCGGACTGGCGGGCGGCCCCCTGTGGGCGCGACGCTCGGTCTTCCGGCGCCGGGGGCGCGCCTTGATGGTGTGCGAGGTATTCCTGCCTGCCATCGCCGCTCTGCGATAATGGTGCGGTGCCGACGGCTTGCCGGCGGCGTTGCCACGAGTGTGCTCCCGACGATGTCCACGATTGCCGAACGCCTGTCCCATTACGAGAAGCTGATGCGGCTCGACAAGCCGATCGGCATCCTGCTGCTGCTGTGGCCGACCCTGTGGGGTCTGTGGATCGCCGGTGCCGGCAAGCCGGCCGCATGGGTAGTGGTCATCTTTGTGCTCGGCACGGTCTTGATGCGGTCGGCGGGCTGCGTCATCAACGACTACGCGGACCGGAATTTCGATGGTCATGTGGAGCGCACGCGGCATCGGCCGATGGCCACTGGCGCGGTCAGCCCGCGCGAGGCCTTGATGCTGGCCGCCGGGCTGTCGCTGGTGGCGTTCCTGCTGATCCTTCCCCTCGACCCGCTCGTGATCTGGCTGTCGATACCGGCCCTGTTTCTCGCCGGGAGCTATCCCTTCACGAAGCGCTTCTTTGCGATTCCCCAGGCCTACCTGGGCATCGCCTTCGGATTCGGGATCCCGATGGCCTTCGCCGCGCTCCAGCAGGCGGTGCCGCCCGTGGCCTGGGTGATGCTGGTGGCCAATGTCTTCTGGGCCATCGCCTACGATACCGAGTACGCGATGGTGGATCGGCCGGACGACCTGAAGATCGGTATCCGCACCTCGGCGATCACCTTCGGCCGCTTCGACGTGATGGCCGTGATGGCCTGCTATGGCCTCGCGCTCGGTCTCATGCTGGCTGTGGGGTTGCAGGCCGGGCGAGGGGGCGTCTATGTCGCGGGCATCGCGGCGGCGGGTGCGATCGCCGTCTACCATTACACGCTGATCCGACACCGTGACAGGGGGCTGTGCTTCAAGGCGTTCCTGCACAACAACTGGATCGGAGGCACGGTCTTCGCCGCGCTGGCGCTGGACTATCTCGTCAATCCGGTCGGCGCCTGAGGCGCTCGGCCGACTCTGCCACGGGCTTGCCTGAACCATGACCTTCATCGACCAGATCCACCGCCGCTGGGCGGATAACAACACGCTCCTGTGCGTCGGCCTCGACCCGGACCCCGCGCGCTTTCCAGAGGCCATGCGGGACCGGGGCGACGGCATCCTGGCCTTCTGCCGCGACATCGTCGACGCCACGGCCGACCTCGTCTGCGCGTTCAAGCCGCAGATCGCCTACTTTGCCGCGCACCGCGCCGAGGACCAGCTCGAGGATCTCGTCGCCTACATCCACGACCGCCATCCCGGCGTGCCGGTGATTCTCGACGCCAAGCGTGGCGACATCGGCAGCACCGCCCAACAGTACGCGGTCGAGGCGTTCCAGCGCTTTGGCGCCGATGCCGTGACCGTCAACCCCTACATGGGGCGTGACTCCATCGAGCCTTACCTGGCCTGGTCCGACAAGGGCGTGATCCTGCTGTGTCGCACGTCGAATCCGGGGGGCAGCGATCTCCAGTTCCTCGACGTCGGGGGCGAGCGCCTGTTCGAGCGCGTCGCCCGGCTGACCGCCAGCGAGTGGAACAGCACCGGCCAGTGCGCGCTCGTCGTCGGGGCGACGTTCCCGAACGAGATTGCCCGGGTTCGCGAGATCGTCGGCGAGATGCCCTTGCTCGTGCCCGGCGTCGGGGCCCAGGGTGGAGACGTCGAGGCGACCGTCTCGGCCGGCATCACGCCGGCGGGTGCCGGCCTGATGATCAACTCCTCGCGGGCCGTGCTCTACGCGAGCCGCGGCGAGGACTTCGCCGAGGCGGCGCGTCGCGTTGCCCGCGAGACCCGTGACGCGATCAACCGCTATCGCCCCTGACGCTGGCGCTGGCGGCCGGCCATGACCAGCAGGCCGAGGCCGGCCAGCATCATCGCGTAGGTCCCGTTCTCGGGCACTGCCGAGACGCTGGCAACCTCCCAGCCCACGTCCGACAGGGCGGCCCAGTCGAGGTCCGTGAAGTGCTTGCGCACGCCGAAGCCGATCGTCCCGTCGAGGGCGGTCTCCTGGAGCACTCCGCCGACGAACGAGGTGAGCCCGCTCGACCAGTGGGACAGACCGCCATCGAGCGGGACGCTGGTTTGCGGGCTGCCCAGCCCGGACGAGTAGGCGGCCAGCGCCGCCGAGCCGGTGAAGCCGCCCCCCGAGACCTGGGAAAACCAGGAGCCTGCGATGCCGAACCCGAGGACGTGCCCGAGTTCATGTGCGGCCACCGAGTAAAAGTCGAAGCCGCTGAAGGCTTCGAGGGTCGAAGGGTCGCTATCGACATACCAGCTGGTGTTGGCGTCGAAGCTGATCGCGCCACCCCAGGGCGCGAAATCGGTCGAGCCCACGCCACTCTCGCCCCGATCACGGAACGAGCCGCCACCCGGGCCGCCCAGGCCGACCGTGGCGCCGCCGAGCTCCGAGGCGCCGACAAACACGCGCAGCGTGTCGGCCGCAATGGACTGGTTGTTGAGCTGGACGTTGTTGCCCGAAGGATTCGCCGGATCGAAGAAGTTCACCACGCTGTAGGTTTCGCCGTCCAGTGAATCGGTGAGCCGGGCGCCAAACTCGGCGGCGACGTAGTCGAGGACGCTGCGTTGTGCCGAACTGAGGCGTGTGGCGCCGTCGTCGAACCGGTAGTCGAACTCGATGGTGATGGCGTGTGCCGAGAGGCTCGCCACGGCGATGCCCAGGCTCGCGAGGCACTGGAGTCGGGTCGGGTGTGTCATGCGCTTCCCTTGGTCTGGCTGGATTCGCACGCGCTTTGGGGGCGTACGGAAGATGCATTCGGTCTGGGCATTGAAGCCCAATGGCATGGCGGGGAGAAGGGGCTGACAGGAATGCTTACGCTTTCGCGCACGGGTGTCGCCCGGGCCCGACAGAGGCACAGCTCGAGCCTGGTCTGGCGTCCTTGGGCAGGCGGCCCAGATTCCATCCTGGAGACGTGTCTCAAGAGAGGTGTCGTGGTGGTTGCGGCGCTGGCTACCGTGGTGTCCACGAGTGCCTTTGCGGACGTCAGCACGGCATCGATCGAGGAGATCGGTGCGGCGATAGGGGGCGATCTTGATCCGCTCCTCAATGCGGCCCAGATCGCAGAGGTCCAGAAGCAGCGCAAGGAAGCCGACGAGCTGAATGCGGCCGGCCTGCATGAGGAGGCCGTCGCGCTGCCAGGCGAGTGCGCAGGATGATGGGCATCTGACCGACCGGTCTGTCCGTACGGAGGGGCCGCCAGCGGGCGGCCCCTTTTTCATGGTCGGGCGTGCGGCGACCCTATAATCGGCTTTTGCCCCTGCCGGAGTGAGCATGCGTTACACCGACCTGCGCGACTTCATTTCGCAGCTGGAAGCCGGCGGCGAGCTGAAGCGGATCGCCGAGCCGGTCGATACCCACCTGGAGATGACCGAGATTGCAGACCGGGTGCTGCGGGCCGGCGGCCCGGCCCTGTTGTTCGAGCATCCGGTCACTGCCGGACGGCGAGCCACGATGCCGGTCCTCGCCAATCTGTTCGGCACGCCGGAGCGGGTGGCGATGGGGATGGGCGCGGATCCGGCAGCAGGTTGGCAGAAACCCCTGCGCGAGATCGGCGTGTTGCTCTCGCAGCTCAAGGAGCCCGAGCCGCCGAAAGGCCTACGCGATGCCTGGGACAAGCTCCCCATGCTCCGCCAGGTGCTGAACATGAACCCCAGGACGGTCAGCCGGGCGCCGTGCCAGGAGGTGGTAGTCGACGGAGGGGCGGTGGACCTGGCGTCGCTGCCGATCCAGCACTGCTGGCCGGGCGACGTCGCGCCGCTGATCACCTGGGGTCTGGTCGTGACACGTGGCCCCCACAAGAAGCGTCAGAACCTTGGCATCTACCGCCAGCAGGTGATCGGTCGCAATCGGGTCATCATGCGCTGGCTTGCCCACCGGGGCGGAGCGCTCGACTTCCGGGAACACCAGCGGAAGCATCCGGGGAAGCCATTTCCGGTCGCCGTCGTCCTCGGCTGCGACCCGGCGACCATCCTTGGTGCGGTCACGCCGGTGCCCGATACGCTGTCCGAATACCAGTTTGCCGGTCTGCTGCGCGGGGGGCGGACCGAGCTGGTGCGTTGTCTGGGCTCGGACCTGGAGGTGCCTGCGCGCGCCGAAATCGTGCTCGAAGGCGTTATCCACCCGGGCGACGAGGCCCTGGAAGGTCCGTTCGGAGACCATACCGGCTACTACAACGAGCAGGCGAGTTTCCCCGTGTTCACGATCGAGCGCCTCACGATGCGGCATGAGCCGATCTATCATTCCACCTATACCGGGAAGCCGCCCGACGAGCCGGCGATGCTCGGCGTGGCCCTCAATGAGGTGTTCGTGCCGCTGCTGCAAAAGCAGTTTCCGGAGATCACGGACTTCTACCTGCCACCGGAGGGCTGCTCGTACCGGATCGCGGTCGTCGCCATGCGCAAGCAGTACCCTGGCCACGCCAAGCGCGTGATGTTCGGGATCTGGTCCTTCCTGCGCCAGTTCATGTACACCAAGTTCATCATCGTGGTCGACGAGGATGTCGACGTGCGAGACTGGAAGGAGGTCGTGTGGGCCATCACGACGCGCATGGATGCCGCGCGCGACACCACCCTCGTCGACAGCACGCCGATCGACTACCTGGACTTTGCCAGTCCTGTCGCCGGGCTGGGCTCGAAGATGGGGCTCGACGCGACCAACAAGTGGCCGGGTGAAACCAGCCGGGAATGGGGACGGCCGATTGTCATGGACGAGGCTGTCAAGACGCGGGTCGACGCGATCTGGAGCCGGCTCGGGTTATGAGTGGAGGGGCGAGCCTGTGAGTGACGGTCTCGAGCCGGGTTGGGAACGCCAGTTCGCCAGCGACAACACCGCCGGGGTGTGCCCCGAGGCGATGGCGGCGCTACAGGCTGCGAACGACGGCTGGCTGCCGTCCTACGGCAATGACGACATCACCCGCCGCGTGTGCGATCGCCTTCGGGAGGTCTTCGAGACCGATTGCGACGTCTATTTCGTGTTCAATGGCACCGCGGCCAACGCGCTCGCGCTGGCGGCCATGTGCCAGTCGTACCACAGCGTGATCTGCGCCGATTCTGCCCACGTCGAGACGGATGAATGCGGTGCGCCGGAGTTCTTTTCCAATGGCACCAAGCTGCTCAAGGCGGGCACCGAGGCGGGGCGGCTCTGTGTCGCGGAGCTCGAGCGGCTGGTGACGCGCCGGACCGATATCCATTACCCGCGGCCGCGGGTTGTCTCGATCACCCAGGCGACAGAGCTGGGGACCGTGTATCGACCCGCGCAGGTCGAGGAAATCGCCGCGCGTGCGCGTGCACTGGGGCTGGGCGTCCATATGGATGGCGCGCGCTTTGCCAACGCGGTGGCCTCGATCGGTTGTGCGCCGGCAGACGTGTCGTGGCGCGCGGGCGTTGACGTCCTGTGCTTCGGCGGGACCAAGATGGGCCTGCCCGTCGGCGAGGCGGTCGTCTTCTTCGATCGAACCCTGTCGGCCGAGTTCGCCTGGCGCTGCAAGCAGGCGGGGCAGCTCGCCTCGAAGATGCGGTATCTGTCGGCGCCGTGGTTGGGCATGCTCAATGACGGGGCCTGGCTGCGTCGGGCCGGCCACGCCAACCGGATGGCTCGTCGCCTGGCCGACCGGTTGGTCGCCTTGCCCGGCGTCACCCTCCAGTCGCCCTGCGAGGCGAACGGCGTTTTCGTGAATTTGCCGCACGAATGTGCGAACCAGATACGCGTCGACGGTGTCGGTTTCTATACCTTCATCGGTGGCGCGGCGCGCTTCATGTGCTCCTGGGCCACGACCGAAGCGGCCGTCGATCGCCTTGCGGCTCGCATAGAAGCCGCGATCCAGAACCCGAGGACCCACCTATGACGGAACCCGAAATCCTGCCCGCCGACAAGCAGCCAGTGCCCGCCGGTCAGAGTGGCCTGCTCAACCTGACGCACGTGATCTACGGCCTGCACGCGCTGGCCGTGGTGATCGGAATTGCCAGCGGTGCCGCCACGGTGCTCGGCAGCTTCGTAGGCGGCCTTCCATCGATCATCGCCGTCATCCTCAACTACGTGAAGCGCTCGGATGTGCGAGGTACGTGGCTGGACAGCCATTTCAGCTGGCAGATCCGCACCTTCTGGTATGCCGCCGCATGGATCGTGGCCTTCTACATCCTCTTCTTCACGCTGGTTGGCATCCCGCTCGCCTTCGTGGTCGGCATCGGCGCCACCCTGTGGGTCATCTATCGGGTCGCGCGCGGCTGGCTCGCCCTGAACAATGGCCAGCCGATGCCCCACTAGGGCCTGTGGGCAGTCGTAATACCGGTGGCCGCGACCCCTTGCCAGCTTGAACGGACGAGATGCCCGGGGCCGGTATCGGGCCAGCCCGGTGCGTCGGTGGACCAGGGGGCGCAGCATGCCTGCCGACCGGCTAGGGTCAGTACGCGTGTCGGTCCCGGAAGACGATCCAGACCGTCTTGAAGATGATCCACAGATCCAGGGTGAGGGACCAGTTGCGCAGGTATTCGAGATCGAACTCGATGCGCTTGGTCATGTGCGCCAGATCGTCGCCGCCGCGGAAGCCATTGACCTGCGCCCAGCCGGTGATGCCCGGCTTGACCTTGTGGCGGACCATGTAACCGGGGATGAGCTTGCGGTAGGACTCATTGACGGCAACCGCGTGGGGGCGCGGTCCGACGATACTCATCCGCCCCTGGATCACGTTGAAGAACTGGGGGAGTTCGTCGAGCGACGTGCGCCGGATGAAGGCGCCAAAGGGCGTCACCCTGGCGTCATTTCGCGTGACCTGGGTGTAACTCTTTTCGCCATCCTCCGTCACGGTCATCGAGCGGAACTTGTAGACGACGATCTCCTTGCCGTCGAGGCCGTAGCGCCGCTGTCGGAAGATCACCGGTCCGGGCGAACTGAACTTGACGCCGAGCGCGGTGGCCACCAGAACGGGTGAAATCAGGACGAGGATGATGGCCGCCAGCAGGACGTCTGCGCCGCGTTTGACCAAGCCGTTGAAGCCGGTGAATGGCGTGTCGCACACGGCCACCGCCGGCATCCCGCCGACATAGTCCATCCGCCCCTGAATCAGGTCGGTGACGAAGATGTCCGGGACAAAATAGATCGACGCGGTCGTGTCGCGCAGATCGTCGAGCACCTTGAGGATGCGTGGCTGGGTCGCCATCGGCAGGGCCAGGTAGATCGCATCGATGCCACTGTGCTTCACGTAGTCGGCGAGCTGGGAGAGGTTGCCGAGCAGCGGACTGCGTGTGATGTCAGGCAGGCGATCGCGCGAGCGGTCATCGAAGAAGCCGACGAATTTCGTCCCCAGGAAGGGGTTGCCCTCGAACTCCGTCGCGACCCGAAGGCCGATGTCATTGACGCCCGCGACGACGGCACGCCGCTCGGCGTGGCTCATGGCGATCACCCGTGGCAGCGTCGCACGCACGACTGCATGGACCGCCAGCAGGGCCAGCGGTGTCGAAACCGCCCAGGCCAGCAGGACCTCCCGCGGGAAGAATCGGGTGTAGCCACTGGCCAGGCCGAATCCACCGAGAATCAGGACAAAGACGACCCAGTTGGTCAGGACCTTTCGCGTGACGCGCCCGGCTCGCTCGTGGAGACGGACGTTGCCGGGGAAGGAGAGGGAGAACGCCAGCAGCGCGAGGATCACGTAGGGCGCCGAGAAGCGCTCGCCGTAGGCGCCCGCGCAGGCGAGAAGCGACGCCGATACCACGATCGGGTCGATGAAGGCTTCGATGAAACGCGTCAGCGTGAAGCTGGAGCGGAGGAAGCCGGGATTGCGATCTAGAACGGCGAACATGCCATCAGTGTAAGGACGATTGGCTTATGACGACCAGCATATTCTGTAACCTGTTGCGACGCGATGACGGGCAGTTCTCTGTCATGCTGTTGCTGGAGCGCAGTTCGCGGTGAGCTATCGGCTGCGCTGATGTGCAGGGCTGAGTCCGGAGATAAAGGTTATGGAAAACAAGTGGTTGCCGGTCTGTCTCGCGATGGGGGTTGGCGCGTTCGAGGCCGTCCCCGCGGTGGCAGGCAGTGACGAGATCGGCCTCGAGCTTGATGCAGCGCAGCAAATTGTTCGTGAAAGTAACCTGTACCGGCTGGCCGAAGGGGTCGATCCGCAGCGCGGAGAGCGCGGTGACTGGGTGTCCACGACGCGGCTGGGCGCGCGCTTTCGCCAGGACGCCGGGCGGCAGAATTTCCTCCTCGCGGCGGGGGTCACCGCGGTCCGGTACCGCGACAGCAGCCATCTCGACCACGAAGGCGTTGACGCCGATGCCCGCTGGAACTGGCGGCTCGGGCGCGCTCTGGATGGTCACCTGTCGTTCCGCCAGGCCCAGACGCTCAGCAGCTTCGACCAGTTCGCCGCGGAGAGCCGCAGCGTCAATACCTTTCGCCGCCTCGAGTTCGTGGGTGATCAGGCGCTGACGTCGCGGTGGTTCTGGGGTGTCGGCGCCAGCTATACCACGAGCGACTATTCAGGCAACACGCGTCCGACGGCAGAGTACCGGGCGAGGGGGCTCTCCCTGCGCGGGGGCTATTCGGGGCGTGCGGGAGAGCGCCTCGTCCTGTCGGTCGGCCGCTCAAGGGGCGAGTACCCGGGGCGCGTCGCCACGCGCTTCGCCGACCAGGCCTATTCCCAGAACGACTACCGACTGTCCGGCGAGTGGGCGCTCACCGGCGTGACGCGCTTCCATGGCTACCTGGGCTACCTGACCCGGCAGTATGAGTTCGCCGACAACCGGGACTACGGCGGCGCGGTTGGTCGCGTCGAAATGGCCTGGCAGCCGACGGGCAAGCTGACGCTGAGTTCGCACGTGCGCCGCGAGATCGGCGCCCAGGAAGACCTGGTCGACAACTACGTCGTGACCGACGCGCTGATGCTGCGTCCGGTCTGGACCGTGACGGACAAGGTGGATGTGGCGGGCGAGCTGGAGTTCCTGCGGCGTGACTACGGTGGCGATCCCGGTTTCCTCGAAGGCGGCCTCCCCGCGGATCGCAGCGAACGGCTGAGGCGCGTCGGGATGTCGGCCAGCTATCGCTATTCGCGCGCCATCGGGTTCGGTGCAGCGCTCCGCTGGGAGACCCGTTCGGCGGATGTTGGAACGCGAGAATATGACGCTGGCATTGCCTCCGTGTCGGCTTCGATGCGATTCTAGGCGATCCGCCGGGCTGAAACGTCCATGACTCCGGATTTGTTTTCAATGTGTAAGAACGACTTGCGCGGCAGTCCGCGGGGAGTATCTTGAATGCCGTTGGGAAAAGGCTATGAACCTCGCATCCGGCGCCGCTCCTCGCGGAGTGGGCCGGCACAAGAACACTTGCCGCCGTTGCTCGCGGCGCCGCTTGCTCCCTGTGCAGACTTGCTCACCGGAAACGGGCCGGCAACATGGGCCAGGGACAATCTCGCCCACCCGCGTCGCCGCTGCCCTCCCATGACGAGGATTGGAGGTTCGCTTATGAGGTTCAAGTATCGCCTGATGGCGCTATGTGTCATGACAACGGGGTTGGGTGCGGCGCAAGCCGCACAGCAGACCCTGAGTTCCACCGCGTTTGATATCACCTACGACGATGCGCTCGTCGGGCTCTTCGGCACGCCGACCCTGCTGGGCAACAGCCTTTACTTCGCGCCGAGCGGTTCGCCGGGATTCACGGCGCAGACGTCTGGGGGTATCGATGTCACGAACTCGACTTTCGCATTCACGATAACGGCGAATCCGGGATTCACCCTCGATACGTTCTCGCTCACCGAGGAGGGCGACTACTTCTTCTTCGGAGACACCGCAGGCGTCGATGTGAGCGGACAACTGCGGGTGAAGCCGCTGTCTGCGGGAAGCTCGACCCTGACGGCCAATGTGGCTGATACGTCCTTCGTGGCCAATGCCGTGTTCGATTTCGACACGCACAACTGGTCCACCGGCGCATCGATCACGGCAGGTCCGATGACAAACGGGCAGGTCACGATCCAGAACATCCTCGCGGCCTATGCCGACGGAGACTTCGCCTACAGCTTCATCGAAAAGAAGAACGTCGAGTTGTCGATCGGCGTGTCGGCAGTTCCGGAGCCGGAAACCTACGCCCTGATGCTTGCCGGGATCGGCATGCTGGGATTCGCGGCAAGGCGGCGCCTGTCGACGACAGTCTGAGTCCGGATCGCGGTGCCCGCGCGGCGGGCACCGCCTGAGTTCGACGGGGCGGGGTAACCGCCCCGCGGTGTTTTTGTTGTGCGGGTGCACATAGGCTTTGCGGCAGGCGTATGATTTTGTCGTGGGACGAAAAGTCTGCCGTACTGCGAACAAGATGAGAGAGTCAGGTCAGATATGTCTATTCGGAACTCGATTGTGTGGTGCGGCGCACCGTCCTGCTTGATGGTGCTCTGGCTGGCAGGTTGTGGAGCCGCAGGTGACGGACAGGGCGGTGGCGTCACGCAGGTGGCCGCCCGCGTCAATTCGGATGAGATCACCGTTCACCAGATCAACACGGTGTTGTCCCAGTCGCGCATGCGGCAGGAGTCCGCGCCGGAGCAGGCCGGGGCGGAAGCGCTCGAGCGGCTCATCGATCAGCAGCTCCTCGTGCAACAGGCCGAAGACGCGCAACTCGATCACGATCCGCGCGTCATGCAGGTCATCGATGCGGCGCGGCGGGAAATTCTGGCGCGAGCCTACCTGGAACAGAAGGCGGCGTCCGCCGGCCGGCCGAGCGACGACGAGATCTCGCATTATTACCACGACAATCCTGCCCTGTTTGCCGAGCGGCGCATCTACAACCTGCAGGAACTGGCCATTCGCGTCGGGGCCGACCGCCACGACGAGATCAAGGTACAGGTCGAGAAGGCGACGCGCATGGATGACGTGGTGGACTGGCTCAAGGCCCAGGGCATTGCGTTTTCGGCCAGCGCGGGTGCCAAGGCGGCGGAACAGCTGCCGATGGAATTGTTGCCCCGCTTTTCGCAGATGCAGGACGGGCAGATCGCGCTGGTGCGCCAGCCGCAGGGCCTGACCGTCGTCCATCTGGCCGGGTCGGTGGCACGCCCGATCGACGAGACGAAGGCGCGGCCGCTGATCGAGCAGTTTCTGGTCAACCAGCGCAAATCCGTGCTGGCCAAGGACGAACTGCAACGTCTGCGCGGCGTGGCCGAGATCGCCTATCTCGGCAGCTTCTCCCCGGCGGCCGAGGCCGGGCGAAGCGGCGAGCCCGACACACGGATCGTCGCGGCCACGCCACGTACCCAAGCCGACTCGGATGCGCTGGCCCGCGGCGTCGCAGGCCTCAAGTAGGCGTGCGGGCGAGGTCATGCGCTTGCCCAGATGTCCTTCTGTGCCCCCTTTCGAATCTCAATGGCTGAAGCAATGTTTCGATTGACCTTCTTCCTCGCGCTGCTGGTGGCCTTCGCCCCGGGCATGGCAACGGCGTCAGATCCCGACTACCGTCTTGGCGCGGGTGACGTGATTCGGATCAGCGTGTTCCAGAATCCGGATCTCACCACCGAGTCGCGCGTGGCCGAGAGTGGTCGGATCACCTTTCCGCTCGTCGGCAGCGTCCAGGTCGGCGGCAACACCGTGCAGGCGGCCGAACGCATCATCGCCAGCCGACTGACGGAAGGGGGCTTCGTCCTGCGACCCCAGGTGACGATCCTGCCGGTTCAACTCCGGAGTGCGCAGGTGGCCGTGCTCGGCTACGTCAATCGGCCCGGTCGCTTCCCGCTCGAAACGGCCACCACGCGACTGAGCGAAATGGTCGCCGCCGCGGGCGGCGTGGCCCAGGGCGGCGCCGACGTGGTGGTCCTGCTGGGCACGCGTGAAGGTCAATCCTTCCGCCGCGAGATCGATCTGCCCTTGCTCTTCCGCAAGGGAGACCTCTCGTTGGATGTCGTGCTTCAGGGGGGTGATGTCATTTACGTGGATCGCGCCGCGACCTTCTACATCTACGGCGAGGTTCAGCGGCCCGGGGCGTTTCGCCTCGAGCGCGACATGACCGTGATGCAGGCGCTCGCGACCGGCGGCGGCACCACGTCGCGGGGCACCGTGAAGGGCATGCAGATCCATCGGCGAGACGAAATCGGGCGCGTCAGTGTCATCGAGCCGCGGATGAACGATCCGCTGCGGCCCGACGACGTGATTTTCGTCCAGGAAAGTCTGTTCTGAAACGGAGTCGTACGCCATGAGCTTCGGACAATTCCTGCGTATCCTCCGCGCCCGCCTTTGGGTCATCCTGGCCACGACGCTGGTCCTGACGGGATTGGCCGCGGGCATCAGCCTCATGCTTCCGCCCCAATACACCGCCGAAACCTCCGTCGTGGTGGATGCGCGTGGCGGCGACGTCCTTCAGGGGGCCTCCGCACAGGGCCTGCTGGTGCCCGGATACATGGCGACCCAGATCGACATCATCAACTCCGACCGAGTGGCGCGTCGTGTCGTATCGCTGATTCAGCTTGATCAGTCTGCCAGCGTGCGTGGGCAGTGGCAGGAGGAGACGGGGGGGCGCGGTGACATCCAGGTCTGGCTGGCCAACCTGCTCCAGCGCAACCTGGAGGTGCGCCCCTCCCGAGACAGCGCCGTCATCACCATCGGATTCTCGGCGAGCGATCCCCGGTTCGCGGCACTGGTGACCAACGGCTTCGCCGAGGCCTACATCGAAACCAACCTGGAACTCCGGGTCGAGCCTGCCCGACAGTACGCCAAGTGGTTCGACGAACGGACCGGTTCGCTCCGAGCCGACCTTGAGCAGGCACAAAGTCGCCTGTCTGCCTACCAGCGGGAGCACGGCATCGTGGCGGCCGACGAGCGGCTCGATGTCGAGAGTGCGAAGTTGCAGGAACTCTCCAGCCAGTTGCTGGCCGTGCAGGCCCAGCGCGTGGACAGTCACTCGCGCCAGGCCCAGTCGGGAACGGCTGACACCTTGCCCGAAGTCATGCAGAACGGCCTGATCCAGAGCCTCAAGGCCGACCTGACCCGCCAGGAGGGTGTGCGCGAGCAACTGGCGGCACGGCTCGGGCGCAATCATCCCGAACTCGCACGCGTCCGCGCCGACATCGAGAACCTCCGGTCGCGCATCGCCACCGAGGTCCAGCGTGTGGCGAGTTCGCTGGGGATGACGACGCGCGTCAATGACCAGCGAGAAGCCGAAATTCAAACCGCGCTCGACAACCAGAAACAGAAGGTGCTGGCACTGAAGTCGCGCCGCGACGAGATCGCCGTCCTGCAGCGCGACGTCGAGAACGCCCAGCGGGCCTATGACCTGGTGACCCAGCGACTGGCTCAGACCAGCCTGGAGAGCGAGAACCAGCAAGGCAACGTCGCAGTTCTGACGCCAGCCGTCGCGCCGCTTGATCCGTCCCGCCCGCGGATCGTGCTCAACGTGGCCGTCGCCGCCTGCCTCGGCATGCTGCTGGGGGTCGGCCTGGGGCTGCTGCTCGAGATGATGGACCGACGCATTCGGTCGCCGGGGGATCTGCTGGATGCCCTCGACCTGCCCGTGCTGGGCACGATACCCGGCAAGCCGGGCACTTCGGCCCGCGTGGCGGCCTGAGAACCGGGAGACGACATGAATACCCTGCACGACGCCGCCGAGACGGCCCGCCTCCGGGCGGTCCTGCCGCGCGACAGTTCGATCGGCGCGATCCTGATCGCCGAGGGCCGTCTTTCGACTCCCGACGCGCTGCGGGTCCTAAAGCTCCAGCATGAAGAGGGCATGCGTTTCGGCGAGGCTGCGCGCAAGCTCAAGCTCGTGACCGACGCCGACATCGAGTTCGCGCTCGCGAGGCAGTTCGACTATCCCTACCTGGCCCGGGGAGCGAGCCAGGTCGCTGCTGAAGTGGTGGCCGCCTACAACCCGTTCTCGCCCCAGGTCGAGGCCCTGCGCGCCATTCGCAGCCAGCTGATGTTGCGCTGGTTCCAGCAGGGCGCCGGGCACCGGAGTCTGGCGGTGGTCAGCGCAAGTGCCCGGGAGGGGCGCTCTTGGGTCGCGGCGAATCTGGCGGTGGTCTTTTCCCAACTCGGTACCCGAACGCTCCTGATCGACTGCGATCTGCGGCATCCGAGGCAACACCTGATCTTCGGGGTCGACAACCGGACGGGGCTGTCGGCCCTGGTCACCGGACGGGCGGGTGTCGACGCTGCAGTGAGGATTCCCGACCTGCGGGACTTGTCGCTGCTGCCGGCCGGTACGCTGCCGCCGAATCCTCAGGAGATCCTGGCGCGGCCCGAGTTCGCGCGGACCCTGGAGCGGCTGGAGCCACTCTACGATGTGATCCTGATCGACACCCCCTGCGGTCAGCGCTTTGCAGACGGTCAGACGGTCGCGGTGCGATCCGGGGGGGCGCTGATGGTGACCCGGCGGCATCTCAGCCGCGTGGGCCTGGTCCGCGCCTACGGCGACATGATCCGGCAGGCCGGGGGTGAGATCGTCGGCGCCGTGCTGAACGAGCGCTGAGGCGAATGTCGGGCGTCGTAATGAATCCGGTCGAAGCGCGCTTGGCGGGACGTCCGCCATCGCGCCACTTCGGCTGGTGGGCTCTCCTGTCGGCGCTGGCCGTTGTTTACCTGCCCGTCTTCGTCGGGCTGTTCCGTACCTTGTGGGCGACCGACCAGAACGCCCACGGTCCGATCGTGCTGGCCGTTTCACTGTGGTTCCTATGGTTCAAGGTGCGACAGGTCCAGGCCGAGGGCGTTGCCGTGTCGCCCTCGCCGGTGCTGGGCTGGATCGTGCTGCTGGCCGGTGTGGCCCTGTTCGTGGTCGGTCGATCCCAGGACATTCACCTCTTCCAGACCGGCTCGCTGGTGCCGGTCCTGATCGGCCTGACCCTGCTCTTCTACGGCCGGAGCGTGCTGCGCGCGCTGTGGTTCGCCTTCTTCTTCATGTGCTTCATGGTGCCGCTGCCCGGTTCGGTCGTCGATGTGCTGACCCAGCCGATGAAGCTCGCCGTCTCGTGGGGAGCGCAGCATCTGCTGCATGCTCTCGACTACCCGGTGGGGCGTAGCGGTGTCGTCCTGACCGTCGGGCAGTATCAGCTCCTGGTAGCGGATGCCTGTGCCGGCCTCAACTCGCTCTTTACGCTCGAGGCGCTTGGCCTGCTCTATATGAACGTGATGCGGCACGAGTCCGTCGCCCGCAATGCGATCCTCGCGACGCTGATCGTGCCGATCAGCTTCTGCGCCAACCTGATCCGGGTGGTCGTGCTCGCGCTGATCACCTTCCATCTTGGCGACGCCGCGGGGCAGGGCTTCCTGCACGGGTTCTCGGGCATGGTCCTGTTCATCACGGCATTGCTCCTGATCATGGCCGTGGACGGCCTTCTCCAGCGCATGACCAGTTTGGGCCAGCCTCGTTCGGAGGGGGCTCCATGAGCGGCTTGATCGCGCGCTTCGGATTGCGTGTCGTCGCTTTGCCGACCGGACGCGCGGTGGCGGCGGCCTTTCTCCTGGCGGGTGGCGCCTGGCTGGCCTGGATGCTGACGCCCCAGTTGACCGTCGTGCAGGATGTGCCGGACCTCGCCCGCGAGTTGCCCACCCGGTTCGGCGGGTGGCGGGAACGGCCCTCGCCGTTGATCCAGGTGGACGTCGCCGTCGCTGACGAGACGAATCTGAACCAGCCCTACGATCAGGTCGTGATGCGGGCCTATGAAAACGACCGGGGCCAGGTGGTATTCCTTGCCGTCGCCTGGGGACGGCGCCAGCGGCAGGAGGTGAAGGTCCATCGCCCCGACCTGTGCTATGTGGCGCAGGGATTCAGCGTGACGTCACTGGCGACGCAACGCTTTGACCGGATCGAGGCGCCCCGAGGGCCCGTGACCGGCAAGCGTATGCTGGCGTTGAGTCGCCGGGGCGGCGAGGCGGTGTCGTACTGGATGCGCATCGGCGGCCTGTTCAGCGAGGACGCGTGGGATACCCGCCTGCACATTCTCAAGGAGGGTCTCCGGGGGCGCGTGCCCGATGGCGTGCTGGTGCGCGCGTCGGTCCGGGTCCGCGACGAGCAGGACGCGGCTGCGGCGTGGCCGTTGGCCGAGTCCTTCCTGCGCGAACTCGCCGCAGCCTCGCCCGAACGGGTCAGGCATGTCTTGCTGGGCCGGGGGCAATCGTGAAGATCGCCTTCTTCGTCGCCGAATTCCCGGTGCTGTCCGAGACCTTCGTGATCCGTCAGGTGGCCGGGATGGTGCGGGCCGGCCATGACGTCACGGTGCTCGCCGGGCAGTGGGGGGATCGTGAGCTCACGCACGCGATCTACCGGGAGTGCGGTCTGGCGTCCCGGGTGGTGCCGATTCGGACGGATGACGGTTCGGGCTGGCAGCGGGCCCGGCGCATCGCCCGGTTTGTGCTCCAGTCGCCGTGCTCGGCCGTCGGGCGGCGCGCGCTGCGCCAGGCGCTGCGGGCCCTGCGGATGGGTAGCCCGGCCACCCTGCTGGATCTCGCGTCGCTCCTCGGCAGGGCGCCGCTGGGGCGTTTCGATGCCATCTTCGCCCACTTCGGGCCGGCCGGTGTCCGGGCCATGTGCCTGCAGGAGGCCGGATGGCTCGACGGGCCGCTGGCGACGGTCTTCCACGGGTTTGACGTGAGCGACCGCCGTACCTTGCGGCGGATGCGCCAGGGCTATGCCCGCCTGTTCACCCGGTGCAGCCGGCTGCTGCCGATCAGCCGGCTGTGGCGCGACCGACTGATCGACTGGGGCGCGCCCGAAGAGCGTGTCCAGGTGCTGCGCATGGGCGTCGATGCCGACGCGCTGGACATGCCGACCGCGGATCGCCCCCTTGGCACACCGCTGCGCATCCTGTCGGTGGCCCGCTTCACCGAGAAGAAGGGCCTGCGCTACGCCATTGCTGGCGTCCGGATGGCGAAGAGGCCGGTGCACTACGAGATCATCGGAGACGGCCCGTTGGCGGACGAGCTGCGCGCACTGGCCGACCACCCGGCTGATGACAAACAGATCGCGTTTCTCGGGCGGCAGAGTCAGCAGGCCGTGTTCGCCGCGCTCGAGCGCGCTGACTTGTTCCTGCTGCCCTCGGTGACGGCCGCCGGCGGCGACATGGAGGGCGTGCCGGTGGCCCTGATGGAGGCCATGGCGAAGGGGATCCTGGTCCTCGCGACACGCCACAGCGGCATTCCGGAGCTGGTTCGCGACGGCCATTCGGGCTATCTCGTCGACGAGCGCAGCGCCTCGCAGATCGCGGCGGCGATCGATGGCCTGCCCGAGGCCCCTGAGGCCCTGGCGCGTGTCCGGCACGCGGCGCGTGCGGCCGTCGAGGCCGAGTTCGACAACGCGCGGCTCGACGCCCAACTGGAGCGGGTCGCCGGCGAGATGGCCGTCGAGGGCGGCCGTGTCCCGCGGCCGCGCTTGCCGGTGCGCCCGATGCGCGCGGGGGCGTCATGAAGATCCTGTTCCTGAGCCACACCGCGGCGGGCGGTCCGTTTGTCGTGGGGTCCCATCATCTGTCGCGCGCGATGGCCAGGCTCGGTCACGAGGTCGCGCATCTCAGCCCGCCCATCACGCCGGCGCATCTGCTGCACGCCCGCGATCCATTCGTCCGCCGTCGCGTCGCGCGAGGCCTCGGCGGCGGCGAGATACTTGGCGGCGTGACCGATCTGGTGCCCTTCAGCCTCTTGCCGTGGGCGTTGGCCCGGCGCCTGGGCGACGTCCCCCAGCGCGCGTTCTCGCGCGTCATGATGCGGTCCGTCCGTCGCCAGCTCGATCGCCACGCAATGCTGTCGCCCGATCTGGTGCTGCTGGACGAACCCAGGCTGTGTGGTCTTCTCGAGCTGTTTCCGCAGGCGCGGGTGGTCTATCGGCCGACCGACCTGTACGCCGAGATCCGCGCTGACCGGTCGATTCTGCGGGCGGAGGAGGATCTGGTGGCGCGTGCCCATGCCTTCATCGCCACTTCCGAGCCGGTCGCGTCGCATCTTCGCCGTCTCGGTGCGGGAGATGTGCTCGTCGTCGAGAACGGTGTCGACGTCGAGCATTTTCTCGGCGGCGCGACGCGCGCGCGCGGGCCGGCGTTCGATCATGACGGTCCGGTGGCCCTCTATGCGGGTGCCCTGGATGACCGCTTCGGTGTCGACGTCCTGCGCGCCGCCGTCGCGGCGCATCCGTCGGTCCTGTTTCTGCTCGTGGGGCCCGCGGGGCAAGCCGTGCGGAGGGCGCTGGGCGGCCTGCCCAACCTGCGCCTGGTCGGTCCCGTCCCGTTCGATGACCTGCCGGCCTGGTACGCCAGGGCCTCGGTTGGCCTGCTGCCCTTGTCCGATCACCCGTCCAACGCCGGTCGGAGCCCGATGAAGCTCTATGAGTATGCGGCGGCCGGATTGCCGGTGGTGGCCACCTGGACGCCGGAGCTCGCGCGCCGCACGCTCCCGTTCGTCTCGCTGGCACGGACGCCGGCCGCGTTTGCCTCGGCGCTCGGCGAGTCACTGGCGCGCCCCGGGGATCGCACCCGGCGCGTCGAACTGGCGAAAACGCAGGGGTGGCCGGCCAAGTGCGCGCAGGTCCTCGCGTTCGCGATGGGCTGGGAAGCGGGTGCGCCATGACCGTGTCCGCCCTGTCCCTGGCGCCGCCGATGGCGCACGAGCCTGGCCGCCCCTTCGCGAACGGCCTGGCCCGTTTGTGGTTGCAGGCGATGTTCTTCGTCCTGCCGGCAACCTCCTTTCTCGCGATTCCATCGATCCAGGGGACGACGCCCGCCAACCTCCTGATTCTGCTACTCCTCTTTCCGCTGGCCGGGCCCCTCCTGCTCGGGCTGGCCGGCTATGGCCGGCTCGTGACGGCCCTGATGCCGTACGCACTCGGTCTGGGCGTCCTGTTTCTGGCCTCCCGCTACGCGCTGCTTTTCGCGTCGGATGGCCTCGCCGGGCTGAGCCTCACGAACCCCCGCTTCATCCTGCCGCTGACGATGACCGCAAATGCGACCCAGGCCATCTATCTGGCGGTGTGCCTTGCGCTGCTGCTGGTGGTGTCCCGTGCGTACGACCGCAGCTGGGATTCCGCGATCTTTGCCGGTGCCTGGCTGCTGCTGGCCTATGGCTTCGTCGATTGGGCGGCCCAGTCCTTCCTCGGCATGAATGTCGACGTGCTGTCGAACCGGACCTTCGAGGTCGGCCGCTACGAGATGCCTGGCTCGTTGCGGCAGACCCTCTCCATCGGCGGACTCCAGTTGCTGCGCTTCAAGAGCTTCACCGGTGAGCCGTCGATGTTCGGCCTTACCGGGCTGTGCTACCTGGCGCTGGCCATCGCCCGCGGCGAGCGCTGGCTCGGAGCGGCACTGGTCGTGGCGCTGTTGCTGAGCTTTTCGGCAACCGCCTACCTGGGCCTCCTGGTCTTTGCGCTGGCTTTCGCGCGGCACCTGAGCTTCGGGCGGCTCCTGCCGTTCCTGTGGCTTGGCCTCGTCGCCCTCACGCTCGTGGCCTGGGCGGACTGGGACAGTTTCGCCCGGAGCGTCGACCAGATCTTCATCTCCAAGCTCACCGCCGAGTCCCACTCCGGGTCCGCGCGTCTGGGCTCCTTTCTCCGTCATCTCGAGGGCTGGTGCAGTCATCCGGTGCCGTGCCTGGTGGGGTATGGTTTCGGCACGGCCCGGTCGACCGACCTGCTGTCGACACTGCTCGTCAATATCGGCCTGATCGGTACGCTCACCGTCCTCGTCCTGGTGAGTCGGCCGGTGGTCGCCGCGAGGGCGGCCCACCGTCGGGCCGAATGGGTGGGGCTGGCGACGGTGTTCGGCCTGATGCTTGTCGCGGTGCCGGAGTTCGCCTACCTCCCGCCCTGGCTGCTCGCCGGCATCGCTCTGCGCGAAGACGGGGAGGCTAGCTCATGAGGTCGCTCCTGGCGGCGCTGTGCCTCTTGATCAGCGCGCAGGCCCTCGCCAATCCGGACGACGGCTTCCTGCTGGGCGTCGGCACCCACGCGGGGGTCGGGCGCGAATCTGCCGCCGCGATCGTCTCTGCGCTCGGGCGGGGTCATTTCGACGCGATCCGGGATGACCTGATGTGGAGCCGGGTCGAGCGCACGCCTGGGGCGTTTCGTGCGGGGGCTGAGACGAAGCAGCTCGACCGTCTGGTCGAGGCGTCTGCCCGTGCCGGCCGCCAGGTGATCCTGATCCTTGCGTACGGCAATCGGCAGGCCGGCGCGCGGGGTCTGGTGGACAACGCGGCCGAGCGGGCGGCCTTTCTGCGCTACGTGCGCTGGGCCGTGAGCCGCTACCGGGGATCGGTGCGCTATTTCGAGGTGTGGAACGAGTGGAACATCGGCCTGGGGTCGGGCCCCAAGCCGTGGCAGCCGGGATCGGCCGCCGATTATGTCGAATTGCTCCGTGCGACCTATCCGGTCATCAAGTCGCTGGCGCCAGACAGCGTCGTGCTGGGCGCTGGCGTCGCCGGGACCGATGCCCCGTGGTGGCGGGCGTTCGTGCGGCTCGGTGGCCAGGACTACCTTGATGGCGTCTCGCTGCATCCTTACGTCCATGGCAAGGGCAAGGCCGGTCTTCCCGAACGGGCCATCGATTGGCTGGAGGAGGCGCGCGACATTCTCGCCGCGGGGCCGGGCCGCCCGGCGGTCAAGCCCTTCTACATCACCGAGATCGGCTGGCCCAGCAGCACGACGCCACAGGGCGTCGACGCGGCGACGGCTGCCGACTACCTGACCCGGTTCACGGTGCTGGCGCGTGCCCGCAGCCCGTGGATTCGCGGTGTGTGGTGGTACGAGCTGATCGACGGTGGTGGGCGCCCCGACAACAATGAGCACAACTTCGGCCTCTTTCGCAGGCAGGGGCAAGCCAAGCCCACCGCCGAGGCATTCGCCGAGGTGGCGGCATTGTTCACCCGCTTCGATACCTGGCGGGAACTTGACGCGCCGCCACAGCTGCGGCTCGTGACGGCCTCCAGTGGGGGCGCAGCGGGCGGTTGCGCGGTGCTGTGGTCCGTCGTCGGGACGCCGGAGGTCGTGGCGCTCTCGGTCCGGTCCGGCACGCTCGCCCGCACCCACGGTGCAGGCGCCTTCGAGTCCCTCGGCGCGGGCCGCGTCCGCGTGACAGCCTCGTCGTCTCCCCAGGTCTGGTGCTCCGAAGGCGGGGGCATCGAGCTGTCCGGTCCGTTTGCCGTCCCACCGGGGGAACCAGCATGAGCGCGCGCTACGTGCACGTGGACGCGCTGCGGGCCGTGGCCGCGCTGCTCGTCGTCTGGTTGCATTCCATCGAGTACTTTGGCCGGCTGAGCCGGGATGGCGGGCTGGTGCATGCCCTCGCTGGCGGGTCGCTCGACCTGGGGCGGGTCGGCGTGGTGATCTTCTTTGCGATCAGCGGCTTCGTGATTCCGGCGAGCCTCTCGGATGCCCCCGGTGCGATCAAGCGATTTGCCGTCAAACGCTTCTTCCGCCTCTACCCTGCCTACTGGGTGTCGGTGGCGCTGGCGGGGGGACTGGCGCTGGTCATCGCGGACCGCAGCGATCCGACGCCGCTGCAGCTGCTGGCCAATCTGACGATGCTCCAGGAGTTTCTCGGCGTGCGCTCGCTGCAGGGGCTGTACTGGACGCTCCATGTCGAGTTGGTCTTCTACGCGCTGTGTGCGCTGGCGTGGGTGTATGGGCTCGGGCGCTCGCCGGCGTTCCTGCCCGCGGCCGTGCTGGCCATGGCGGCGGGCTGCGTGGCCTGCCTGGCGCTGGCCCATCTGGGCGGCGGCAAGGACAGCACGGCACACACGGCGGGCATGTACTGCCTGCATCTGTCGATCATGTTCTGGGGCGCGATCGTACGCCGCTGGTACGACGGGGCGTCGTTGCGGCTGACCGAGCGGGTCGTGCTGCGGGGCGCCGTGGCGGGCTGGCTGGCGCTGCTGGGGGTGGCCCTCTTGGGCCGGTACGGGGGGTGGCTGCCGGCGGCCTCGGACTACGTTCGCCTCGGCCTGTCCTATCCGCTTGCGATCCTGGCTTTCCTTGTGGCGCTGAGGGTCTGGCGCCGCCCGGGGGCCGTGATGGCCTACCTCGGGCGTATCAGCTATTCGATCTACCTGCTGCATCCCGTCGTCGTCATCGCACTGTTCCATCTCGCCGACGCCATGCAGTTCGACCGCTTCTCATCGGTGGGACTGTTGGCGATCCAATGCCTGGTGATGTTGCTGTCCGTGCTGCTCGCCGCGCTGTGTTACCGCTGGGTCGAGGACCCCGCCATCGAGGCCGGCTCGCGCATTGGCCGCCGCTTCCGGCCGGCGGTGGGGGTGGCATGAACGGCGCGCAACACGGCAGAGGCCGAAGGAGGGCGCCATGGCGCTAGCCTGGATCAATGGCCGGTTCCTCGGCCGCAGTCTGACGGGCGTGGATCGCTTTGCCGGCGAGACGCTGCGGGCACTGGATGCGCTGCTGGGAGAGGGGCTGGGCCTGCCTGCCGGGCTCGAGTTCCGTGTTGCCGTGCCGCCCGGCGTGGCGCCGGTGCCCTGGCTGACGCGCATCCCGATGGTCACGGTCGGACGGCGGTCGGGGCATTGGTGGGAGCAGACGGCCTTGCCGCGACACTGTGGCGACGACCTGCTGATCAACCTGTGCAACACCGGGCCCGTGTGGCGGCGCCGGCAGTGGGTCGTGATTCACGACGCCGCGACCTTCGCCGTGCCGGAAGCCTACCACTGGAAATTCCGCGCCTGGTACGGGCTGATGATCCCGCGCCTGTTCCGCCGTTCGGCAGGGGTGGCGACGGTGTCCGAGTTTTCCCGCGGGGAGTTGCGACGCCGTTTCGGCGGCCGCCCCGACGTGGTGGTCCTGCCCGAAGGGGCGGATCACATCGGGCGCGTCGAAGCGGACGAGGGGGTGCTCGACCGCCACGCCCTGCGCGGGCGGCCGTACGTGCTCGCCGTCAGCAGCCTGTCGCCCCACAAGAACTTCTCGGCGGTGGTCGACGCGGTGCGCCGGCTGGGTACGGTCGATTTCGACGTGGTGGTCGCCGGGGGGCAGAACCCCCGCGTGTTCGGCGGTGGCGAGGCGCTGCCGCCCTTCGTTCGCTATGTCGGCTACGTCAGTGATGGCGAACTCGCCGCGCTCTACCGCCATGCGCGTTGCTTCGTCTTCCCGTCTCGCTATGAGGGCTTCGGGCTGCCGCCGGTGGAGGCGATGGCGAGCGGCTGCCCGGTCCTCGCCGCGCGTGCCGCGTCGATGCCGGGGCCG
>JBNLCM010000162.1:0-5286 GCA_050303815.1 Rhodocyclaceae bacterium | reverse complement strand
CCTGCCGCCCGCCGCGACTTTCCGCAGGGTGATCCTGCCTCAGATGATGCGCTATGCGCTGCCCGGCCTCGGCAATGTCTGGATGGTGCTCGTGAAGGCCACGGCACTGATCTCGATCATCCAGCTCCCCGAGCTCATGCGCAACGCCGACATCGCCGCCCGCTCGACGCGGATGCATTTCACATTCTTCTTCATGGCCTGCCTGCTCTATCTCGCGCTGACCCTTGTCTCGATGTGGGGGCAGGCGCGGCTCGAGCGCTGGGCCTCGCGCGGGATCTCGGAGGGCGCGCTCTGATGCCCGACTTCCTGGCCGAGAACTTGCCCTACTTCCTCGAAGGCGCCCTGCTGACGGTCCAGCTCGCGGCCCTGAGCTGCGCGCTCGGCTTTGTGATCGCGCTGCCCGTGGCGCTCGCCCGGCTGTCACACAATCGCGCGCTCTTCGGCCTCTCCACCGCCTACGTTTTCTTCTTCCGGGGCACGCCGCTGCTTGCGCAGATTTTTCTGATCTACTACGGCAGTGGACAATTCCGGCCCGAGCTCGATTCGGTCGGGCTCTGGACGTTTTTCCGCGACCCCTGGTTCTGCGCGGTGCTGACGCTGACGCTGAACAACGGGGCCTACACTTCGGAGATCTTGAGGGGGGCGATTGCGGCGATCCCGAGGGGCGAGGTCGAGGCGGCCTGCGCGCTGGGGCTGAAGCCGTGGATGCGGCTCCGCCTCGTGATCCTGCCGCGCGCGATCCGCATCGGCTTGCCCGCCTACATCAATCAGGTCGTGTATCAAATCCAGGCAACGTCGCTGGTTTCAATCATCACCATGATGGACATCACAGGCGTTGCCCGTTCAATGGGCGCACGCGACTTTACGTTCTATGAAGCCTTCGGGCTGGCAGCCGTCCTTTACCTTATCCTCGTCTACGGCGTGATCCTCGTAGCGCGGCGGATCGAACGGCGGCTGAACGCTCCTATCGGGGAGGCCGCCGCGCCACGTCGCGACTTCAACGGAGGGATCACCCGGTAATCATCTTGCCGAACAGCCGTCCAGAGGCGAACGGGTGGAATCGGCGCGCGAGGCCGCACGTTCGAGGAGGCCATCCTGAACGGCAGTCTCCAGCGCGTCAGTACATCGTGATGTCGTAGCCGAACCACTTCTCGGACAGCGCCTTCATGGTGCCGTCGGCCTTCATGGCGGCAAGCGCCCCGTTCACCATGGTCAGGAGCTCGCTGTCCTCCTTGCGGATGCCGATGCCGGTGCCCTCGCCCAGCACTGGATACTCGCTTCCGGTCAGCGGCGGACCGAAGGTGTCGAACCCGGCTCCCTCCTTAGTCTGTAAGAAGGTTTGCCAGCTCGAGCGGTGAGCCAATCCCGCATCGATCCGACCGGACGCGAGGTCGAGAATTATGTTGTCCTGGGTGTCGTAGAGGCGCATTTCGATCGTGTCGCCGAGATACTGCTGCAGGAAATTGGCGTGGACCGTTGCGGGCTGGACGCCGACCGCTTTACCGACCAGCAGCGACTGCACCTCTTCCAGCTTCGTGGCCGACTGCAGCTCGGAATCCGCGGCGGCGACGAAAAACACCGGATCGGTGACGTAGGCATCAGAGAAAGTGATGCGCTTGCGCCGCTCGTCGGTGATCGACATGCTGGAAATGATCAGGTCGTAGTGTCCGGCGAGCAGACCCAGGATGATGCCGTCCCATTGCTGGGGGACCCACTCGCAGGTTATCCCCGTTCGCTCGCACATGGCGTTGCCGACATCAATGTCGAAACCGACCAGCGTCCCGTCGGACTTGGTGGCATTCCACGGCGGATAGGAGCCCTCCGTGGCGATCCGCACGGTCTCCTGCGCAAGAGCGGCGCCGCCGAGCGCAAGCGCCAGCGCCAAGGCGCCGATCAGACGAACAAGGGTTCTCACGAAAATACGTGCCTCATGCAGCGCTCTTACCGGCCGGCCCCATTCCAATTCGACAGGGATCTTAGATTACTTCATCGCGAAACGGCTGATCGGTCAAGCGCTTGGACCTGGCTTGCCAGAAACCGCTGGAAAGGCTCCAGCATGGGCTCAGCCGGCACCCTGGCTGGGCAGTGTCAGAGGGACGAAAGGCTCGGACTTGCCGGAGTCCTGGGCAGGTAAGGGCGACGCTGCCGATCCATGGCGCGATGTCCGACGCGTCCTTTCAGGCCCGCTCGAAGCCACGCCGGATTTCCCACTGCGTGACAACACCGAGCTCGGCCATCCATTCGGTCTTGGCAAGCCTGGCGAGGTGGTCGCGCACCGCGGGCGTCAGCGCCTCGGCCGCGGTGGCGGAGTTTTCGAACGCCGCGATGGCATCGCCCAGGGTCCGGGCGAGAGGCGGCGCGACGAGCGGGTCGGCGGTATAGGCATTGCCCGCCAACGGCGCCGGGGGCGGCGCTCCAGCCTCCAGACCGGCGATCCCCGCGGCGAGCAACCCGGCGATCGAGAAATAGGGGTTCATGTCTGCGCCCGGCAGGCGGAACTCAAGGCGCAACTGCGCTCCGCGACCGAGCGTGCGGACCATGACCGTCCGGTTTTCTGCCGCCCAGCTAATGTTGGTCGGCGCGGAGCAGTACGGCTGCAGCCGCTTGAACGAATTATGATAGGGCATGTGCAAGAGCTGAAAATCCCGCGCATGTGCCAGAACTCCGGCCAGGAAGGCTGCTCCGCGCGGGCTTAGCCGGAGGGCGTCGCCGCCCACCTCCGGCGCCGCGCCCATGATCCCTTGTCCTTCGGTGTCGGTGATCTGGATGTGGACATGTCCGCTGGAGCCCGGCAGGGCCGGGTCGATCTTGGCCATGAAGGTCGCGGCCAGCCCCTCGTGCAGTGCCAGCCCCTTGGTCAGGTACTTGAAAAGCACGTGCTGGTAGGCCGCGGCGGCCGGATCGCGGGGTGTCAGGTTGATCTCAATCTGGCCGATACCGGACTCACCGAGAGTGCTCTCGACCGACATCCCAGCCTCGTTCAGGACCGCTCGCAGGGGCTCGGTGAAGCTCTCTGCGACGCCGGAGATAAGCACGTCGTGGCCGCCGCGCAGATGGTAGTAGGGTTCCAGATCCCGATAGTCGCGGGCATGCGCTTCACGATAGCTGGTGCGGTAGAGATAGAACTCCAGCTCCGTTGCCACGGTCGCCCTTAGGCCGTGGGTGGCAAGCCGGTCAACCTGGCGGGCAAGGATAGCCGCCGGTGCCTCGGCCACGGCGGCGCCGTCGATATCTAGCACGTCGGCAAGCACAATGGCGGTCTGGGGCTCGAGCGAGGTGCTCACCGCCGTCTCCGGCCGGGGCATCAGGAGACCATCGCGCCAGCCCGTATGATATCCCGTCACGGCGAGGTCGAGCGCGGGCACATTCTCAATACCGGTGGCCAGATGGAAGCTGGGCATTTTCATGCCTTCGGCCGCGATCTCGGGCCAGCGCCGGATCGGCACGCGCTTACCGATCAGCCGGCCGACATTGTCCGGCGTGCAGACTGCAACCAGCCGCGCGTCCTTGAGGGCATTTACGCTCATCGGCTCAACTTCCCGGTCTGGTCGCTATCGCTGAAATCCTCATGGCTTCCTCAGCATACAGCGATGAACCGGAGGACTCCTACAACGCGGTTACGGATTTCGCTGGTTGTACCGCCCATTTTGATGCCTTCGGAAACATGATCCACAGACCATCCGCCCAGAAAGCTCTCCGTTGAGACTTGGTCGACTACAATCCGATTGGTTGTCGGTCCGAGGACAGCCGGGCAGTGCCCCGGCGCATCAGGACAGGGGGACGTACTCGCCCAGGGTGAAGTCGTCGATGGCCAGGTCTCCTGGCCCTTGGTCACCACGAAGGTGCCGCTGCCCGCGTCGCCCCTCGGGATCTTGCAGTATTGTCCCGACCTGCCCCCCTGAGGGGCCCCTCTCAGGACCCGTAGCTCAGCTGGATAGAGCGCTGCCCTCTAAAGACAGAGGGAATCCTGTCGGGCCCGCCAAATGCCAGAATTGCATCTCTGAAAACCAGGCATTTCTCCGGCCGTGGCCTGCGCGCGCGCACCGGGGCGGCACCGCGCGCTAGACCGATGGTGGAAGGCCGAAGTTACCTGGCGCAGGGTCGGCGGTCACGGTTCGGGCCGCATGATCAGGCCGTCGCCCGGGCCCGCCGCCGGGGCAAGGGCGACTCAGACTGCGCCGGTTCCGTTGCCAGGCGGAGGACCCAGTAGCCGACGACGGCGGAGAGGATGGAGCCCGACAGCACACCGAGCCGCACCGCCGTTGCGTGGCCGGGATCGGCGAAGGCCAAGGTGCCGATGAACAGGCTCATGGTGAAGCCGATGCCGGCCAAGAGGGAGGCGCCGTAAACCTGGGCCCAGGTGATGCCGTCCGGCAGGCGGCAGAGGCCCGCGCGGGTCGCGACCCAGGCAAAGCCAAAGACCCCCAACTGCTTGCCGAAGAACAGGCCGAAGGCAATCCCCAGCGGCACCGGGGCCAGCAGATCGGCCAAGGTGAGGCCACCCAAAGCCACGCCGGCATTGGCGAAGGCGAAAACCGGCATGACGAAGAAGACGACCCAAGGGTGCAGGGCGTGCTCCAGGCGGACCAACGGAGCCTCTTCCGCGTCCCTGTCGACCCGCAGGGGGATGGTCAGCGCGACAACGACGCCGGCCAGGGTGGCGTGGACGCCGGATTTCAGCACGCAGACCCACATCACCAGCCCGATCAGAAGATAGGGAGCGACCCGCCGCACGCCGAACCGGTTCATGGCGATCAGAGCCGCCGCGCCGACGCCGCCGATGGCAAGCGACGCGAGGGAGAGGTCGGCGGTATAGAACAGCGCGATGATCACGATGGTGCCGAGGTCGTCGAGGATCGCCAAGGCCAGAAGGAAGACCTTGAGCGCCACGGGCACGCGGCTGCCGAGCAGCGCCAGCACGCCCAGGGCAAAGGCGATGTCCGTTGCCGCCGGGATGGCCCAACCGCGCGCCGCCGTGGGATCGCCGCCGGCGATGGCGAGGTAGATCAGGGCCGGCACGACCATACCGCCGAGGGCGGCAATGGCCGGCAATGCGGCCTCACGCCAGCTCGACAGGCGGCCCTCCAAGAGCTCTCTTTTGATCTCGAGCCCGACCAGAAAGAAGAAGACGGCCATGAGACCGTCGTTGATCCAGAGCAGCAGCGGCTTGTCGAGCAGGAGAGCCCCCACCTGCACGACCACCGGCGTGGCCAGGAGGCCATCGTAGAGCCAGGCCAGGGCGGAGTTGTCGAGCACCAGGGCCGAGGCCGCGGCCGCCATCAGCAG
>JBNLCM010000161.1:0-16941 GCA_050303815.1 Rhodocyclaceae bacterium | reverse complement strand
CCCGGTGCAGCGCGACGCCGCGCGCGAGGTCGGGCGGCAGCCCGGCGGGCAGGTGGCCCTTGACGAAGTCGCCAGCCAACCCGCCGACCCGCAAGGCCGGCTCGTGTCGACCGAGGTAGGCGTGCGCGAGGAAGTTCAAGGCAACCCGGCCAGATGGCCGGTCTTGATCCACAGGAGACACCCGGCCCGACCACCGGGCCGGTGCGCGCTGCCCGGCGGCAGGCGCAGCCAGGTGCCGGCGGAATAATCGCCCTGCCCGTCGGAGAGGACACCTTCCAGGACGAGGCACTCCATCCCGCCGGGGTAGTCGAGCGGCGGCAGCGCGGCGTCGACTGCCCAGCGCAGCATCGCCACCGATTCGTGCCCGCTGTCATGCAGCGCCAGGCGGCGGACGCCGGCCACCGGGCCCGCCGACCAGTGACCCCGGGTGGTATCGATAACACAGCGACGGCGGTCATCGGCGGGAAATTGCCGGAGCTTGACGAAGATCGTGCACCCCTTGGGGGCCCGGGGCGCGTGGGCGGAGCCCGGCGGATTGCGGACATACGTGCCCGCCGGGTAGTGGCCGTGTTCGTCCTCGAAGACGCCATCGAGAACCAGGAACTCCTCGCCCTGCCCGTGGCTGTGCGCGGCGAACGCGCTGCCGGGGGCATAGCGGACCAGGCTGGTGGCGCGGGCACATTCGTCGCCGATCCGGTCGAGCAGTCGCCGCTCGACACCGGCAGCCGGCGAGGCCAGCCAGGGTTCCGTGGCGGTGTCCACACACGCGCGCCGCGAGAAATCGGCGCGGACGTCTGGCATCAGACCAGTTCGACCAGCTCGGGACTGATCGACATCATCACGACCCGCTGCCCCAGCAGCGTCACGCTGCCGCTGCGGCGATTGTTGCCCGTGTCGCTGTACTCGAAGGCATAGACGCGGCGGAGGGCGACATGTCCGTTGTCCTGCCGGCCGACGCGCAACGAGGCCGTGGCGACCGTGTCGTCCAGCAGTTGCAGGCCGGCGGCCTTGCAGGCCTGGCGGACCGCCGCCATGCCGGCCTCGCGGGCGCGCAGCGTGTCGATCCAGAACCAGACGGCGAGCCCGATGAGGGCCAGAAAGGTGAGTTCAGTCGTGGGCATCCGGGCGGACTCGGAGCGGGCAAGATGACGGACATCGAGTGTGCCCGTTTCGCCGGCCCGGGGGCAAGCCGCTGTGCGGCTGGCCGGTCAGGCCCAGAGGGCGGCGCGCAGGGGGTGCTCTTCGAAGCCGTCGGTCCCGCCACGGAGGCGCACCAGGAGACGCGACATGGCGCTGGCGTCTTCTTCGGTGAAGCCGCGCTTGAAGTCGGTGAGGATCAAGCGCGAGCGGGTCAGCCAATTGCCGGGCGCATCGTCGATGGCCAGCCAGCGAGCCCCCTGCGGATGACGCTGTTCCAGCCACTTGCGGGCCTCGCGCTCGCGCAGACCGTGCAGGTCGGAACCCTTCTTGGGGAGCATGTGAGGCGTGACGCCGACGATCCGGGAGCGGATGTCTGCCGAGAAGCGGGCAGAGAGCTTCTGCAGCGAGAACAAGGTGCGCCAGTCGGAGGTGATCACGATGCGGGCTTCGTCATGCAGCCGGATCACTTCCTCGATCAGGGGCAGGCAGCGGAAGTCCTCGACCTCGCCCCAGGGATGGGTGACGCCGTCGAAATCGAGGAACACGTAGGTCGTGGGGGTATCCATTGCCTGGCACAGAAAACATTGTACGATTCCATCTTATTGCACCGCATCACGCTTGCAAAGAAGATTCCGTAAAAACCCGGTGCCCAAGTGCTAAAGATTTCGCGGTTTGTCCCGTTTAGGCTTGCGACACGTCTTGCTGCAATGCAGAAAAACATCCCTTCAGTTACCTCACGGAGCCCCTCATGACCCCCATCGTCAACCTTGAAGGCAAGGTCGGCCTGATCACCGGCATCGCCAACGAGAAGTCCATTTCGACCGGCGTGGCGGAAGCCTGCGTCGATGCCGGAGCCAGGCTGGTCCTGACCTACCAGAACGAGAAGACGCGCGCGTTCATCGAGCCCGTGGTGCACCGCCTGGGCGTCGAGAATGTCTATCTGCTCGACGTCACGCAGCCCGAGACCATCGATGCCACCTTCGCTGCCATCGACGCCGCCTTCGGCAAGCTTGACTTCGCGATCCACTCCATGGCCTTCGCCAAGCGGGACGACCTGCACGGCCGCGTCGTGGACACGTCGGCGGACGGCTTCGCCCTCGCCATGGACGTATCCACCCACTCCTTCGTGCGCCTCGCCAAGGCGGCCGAACCCCTGTTCGAGAAGGCGGGCGGCGGTTCACTGGTGACGATGACCTACCTCGGCTCCGAGAAGGTCATCGCCAACTACGGGGTGATGGGCCTGTGCAAGGCGGCGCTCGAGGCCGCGACCCGCTACATGGCCTACGAGCTGGGACAGAAGAACATTCGCGTCAACGCCGTGTCGCCCGGCCCGCTGATGACACGCGCCGCCTCCGGCATCGCCGGCTTCGACGGCCTGATGGCCTCGGCGGTCGAGCGGGCCCCGATGCACAGCCTGGTGACGCCGGAAGACATCGGCGCCCTCACCGCCTTCCTCGTCTCGGATGCCGGACGCCTGATCACGGGTGGCGTGCATTTCGTCGATGCCGGCTACAACGTGATGGGCTGAGCACGGCCCGACCGTGATCGACATCTCCGCCGCTCGCCAGGCCCTGGGCAGAGCAGCCATCCGGCTGCCCGACCCGGTGCCGGACCACCCGCTGACCCGGGGCCGGCAGGAGCTCGGCCGCGGCGAATACAGCATCGTGCTCGCGGCGGATTCGCCCGAGCGCGTGCTGAAGGTGGTCAGCTCCCCGGCCGACTACTTCCTCTACACCGCCGACGACCGCCCCGTCGGTCCGCACTTCCCGACCGTCTTCGCCGACCACGGCACGATCGGTCGCGCCGAGTCCGGCTATCCCTTCCACCTGCTCGAGATGGAGAAGCTCTACCCACTCGAGCCCGGCAGCGAGGCGGCCTCGCTTGCCCGCGACCTGGTCGAGGCCTACTGGATAGGCTGCCAGCAGTGGGTCCAACTCGGGTCGAGCATGGGCCGCATCGCGCTCTACCACATGGTGCAGGGGCAGCAGATCGTTGGCGACAGCCTCCACGCCGCCCTGCGCGGCCTGTCGGACTTCATCGAGGAATACCAGGTCTTGCCGGACATCCTGAATCAGGACAACATCATGATGCGCAAGGATGGCACGCTGGTGTTCTCGGACCCGGTCTTCATCGGCTGACGCGGCTTCCCTCAGAGGCCGGTCGAGGCGTGCATTGAACCGTCTCCACGCCCGGTTCGACTAAACTTCGTATCCCGATGTAACGAGGCGCCGAATGGTTTCGCGACTCCCGGGCGTGCTGATCGCCCTCCCCCTGCTGCTCGGCGGCTGCGCCGGCACGGTCTCCAATCCGCACGTCCAGAAGATCACCTCCAAGGCCGAGGCCTACCTCGAGAAGGGAAAGGAGTGGATCGGCTGGCAGGGCGCGCCCGACAGCGCCGAGGGGGAGTCCCGCAGTGCCGACGCTGGCGCGTCGGCATCGCCCCCGCCAACCCCCGCCTCGCCGGCCGCCGACCCTGCCCCGACGGCAGCGGGGCCGGAGGCCGCCCCGGCCGTGAAACCCACGCCGCCACGCACCACCCTGATCCGGCCCGCCGAGACCACCGCGCCGGTCGGCGCCCCGGCGCTGACGCCGGCGCCGGTCGAGGAGGTCAATCTCCAGGAAGTCGCCGCGGCCGGCATCGAGTTTGGCAGCTACCATGCCCTGATCATCGGCAACAACCACTACCGCCACATTGAGGGGCTGCAGAGCGCCGTACCCGACGCGACGCGGCTCGACGAGATCCTGCGCACCGGCTACGGCTTCAGGACGCGCCTGCTGCTCGACGCCGACCGCGACCAGATCCTCGGCGCGCTCACCGACTATCGCCGCAGCCTCGGCCCGCAGGACAACCTGCTGATCTACTACGCCGGCCACGGCTGGGTGGACCGGGAGGCCGACGAGGGCTACTGGCTACCGGTCGATGCCCAGGCCGACGACCCGGTGCGCTGGCTCTCCAACGCCACCCTGACCACGTCGGTGCGGGCGATGCGCGCCAAGCACATCCTGGTGATCGCCGACAGCTGCTTTTCGGGCAAGCTCACCCGCGGTGCCAGGATCGGCATCCGCGGCGCCGACTACCTGCAGCGCATGGCCTCGCGGCGGGCCCGCACGGTGCTCACCTCGGGCGGACTAGAGCCGGTGCTCGACGAAGGCGGCACGGGCGGGCATTCGGTGTTTGCGTCATCCCTCTTCGAAGTGCTCGACGACAATGCCGGCGTGATCGACACGGCCCAGCTGTTCAACGTGGTGCGCCGGCGGGTTGCGCTGGCCGCGCCCCAGGTGCCCGAGTACGGCGACATCCGCCAGGCGGGTCATGACGGCGGCGACTTCCTCTTCGTACGCCAGCGCTGACACCCGATGACGCAGGCAGCCCCAGGAAACCCGCCCCGAACCGAGACAGACGTCGCGACCCGCGTCGCCCAATGGCTTGACGAGGTCGTGATCGGACTCAACCTGTGCCCCTTCGCGGCCGCACCCCGGCGGCGGGCACAGATTCGCATCCGCGTCTGCCGCCCGGCCGACGAGAACGCGCTCACCGAGGCCCTGGTCGAGGAGCTGGAACGCCTCGGCACCACCGAGCCACGGCAGCTCGAAACCACACTGCTCGCCGTTGACGGCCTGCTCGCCGACTTCGACGACTACCGCCGCTACGTGGACTTTGCTGACGTGCTGCTGATGCAATACGGCTGGGAGGGCGTCTTCCAGGTGGCCAGTTTCCACCCGGACTACCAGTTCGCCGACACCGACCCCGACGATCCGGGCAACCTCACCAACCGCTCGCCCTGCCCCATTCTCCACCTGATCCGAGAAGAGAGCCTGGCGCGGGTGCTCGCCCACTATCCGGATCCCGATGCGATCCCGACTACCAACATCCGCCGGGTAAGCGCACTCACGCCCGACGAGCGAGCCCGGTTGTTCCCCTACCTGTTCGGCTGAGCGCGGCGGACCGCGCCGTCAGGGAATGTGCTGCTCGATGCCGAAGCGCGCGTCGTCGTCGAGAGCCAGCGTTTCCTGCAGCACCGGCATCACGCCGGACAGGGTCTCCGGCAGGGTCCAGGGCGGGTTGATGACAAACATTCCGCTGCCGTGCATGCCGAAACCATCGCGGGACGGCTTGTTGACATCAAGCCAGACGTGCAGCCAGGTCGGCGGCGCCAGCTTCAGGAGGCGCTCGACGAGCTGCTTGGATTCGGTCTTCTGCAGGCGCGGATACCAGATGGCATAGCAGCCGGCCGGGAAGCGCTTCAACGAATCCTTCATGGCGTCGAGCAGGTGGCGATACTCGTCCCGCCGCTCGTAAGCCGGGTCGATCAGCACCAGCGCCCGCCGGCTCGGCGGCGGCAGTACGGCCTTGAGCGCCGCGAAGCCATCCTCGCGGCGAATCTCGACCCGCTTTTCGCGCGCGGGGAAGGCTCTCTGCAGAAAGCCGAAATCGGTCGGGTGAAGCTCGAACAGGCGCAGTCGGTCGTCCTCGCGCAGCAGTGACTGGATCAGCACCGGCGAACCCGGATAGAAATGCAGGTCACCACCGCGGTTGAAGTCGCGAACCGCCTCGACGTAGCGCGCCAGCGCCGGCGGCAGGCCCTCGGCCCGCCACAGGCGCCCGATGCCGCGGCGAAACTCGCCGAGTTTCTGGGCGTACTCGCTGTCCAGCGCATAGCGCCCGGCACCGGCATGGGTATCGACCGCGAGGAAGGGCTTGTCCTTCTGCTTGAGGTAGTCGACCAGTTCGATCAGCACCACGTGCTTGAGCACGTCGGCGTGGTTGCCCGCATGGAAGGCGTGTCGGTAACTGAGCATTGGCGTAGGCCCGGGCTGGCGGCTGGGGCGCCGATGTTAGCACCGCAAGCCGGCACCGGGCCGTTGGCAGACGTCCGTCGCGCCAGCCGGCGTGCCCCGCGCCCCGGGTTCCTGGCGCCGGGCCCAGCGCCCGCCCTGCCCGGACTGGCGGCTTCGCGTCGCCTCCTGCATGATTCGACCTCACATGCGACGCTACCCCCGGAGGGGCCATGGAAGAGATTCTCGAACAGTTGCGGGCCAGCCTCGGCGACGACGAAGTCATAGACGGTGCCGACATCGAGGAGCGTTATCTGCGCGACTGGAGCAGCGCGCCTGCGCAGCGGCCAATGGCGCTGGTGCGGCCCCGCTCGACCGCCGAGGTCTCGACGATCCTGGCCACCTGCAATGCGGCCGGGGTGGGCGTGGTGGCCCAGGGTGGCATGACCGGCATCGCCGGCGCGGCGATCGCCGACGACAGCCAGATCGCCATGAGCCTGGAGCGCCTGCGTGGCATCGAGGAGGTAGACGAAGCGGCCGCCACGATCACCGCCTGGGCCGGCACGCCAATCCAGCTGCTGCAGGAGGCGGCGCGCGACAAGGGCTACCTCTTCGCCCTCGACTGGGGTGCCCGCGGCACCGCCACGGTGGGCGGCGGGCTGGCCACCAATGCCGGCGGCAACCGGGTGATCCGCTACGGGATGGCGCGCGAGCACGTCCTCGGGGTGGAGGCCGTGCTGGCCGACGGCACGGTGCTCTCGATGCTGAACAAGATGCAGAAGAACAACGCCGCCTACGACCTGAAACAGCTCTTCATCGGCACGGAAGGCACGCTGGGCGTCATCACCCGCGCGGTGTTCCGGCTGCATCCGCTGCCCGCCACGGCGTGCACAGCGATCTGTGCCCTCCCGGATTACCGGGCGGCCGTCAGTTTCCTGCGCTTTGCCCAGCGGCGCCTGATGGGCGCCGTGGGCGCCTTCGAGCTGATGTGGCCCGACTATTACGAGATCGCCCACGAGAGCGCCAGCATGCGCCCGCCCTTGCCGGACGGCTATCCGCTCTACGTGCTCACCGACATGATCGCCGCCGATCCCGAGGTGGATGGTGCGCGCTTCCAGCAGATGCTCGAGGAGGCCATGGAGACCGGGCTCGTGCTCGACGCGGCCGTCTCCCGCTCCGAGTCCGAGACCGAGGCATTCTGGAAGCTGCGCGACGAAGTAGCCGAGATCCTGCGCACCTTCGCGCC
This sequence comes from Rhodocyclaceae bacterium, assembly GCA_050303815.1. Taxonomy (GTDB): domain Bacteria; phylum Pseudomonadota; class Gammaproteobacteria; order Burkholderiales; family Rhodocyclaceae; genus Cognatazoarcus. The sequence goes on along the minus strand of JBNLCM010000161.1, from coordinate 9,779 downwards.
CTGCGCCACCTTCGACGTCTCGATGCCGATCGGCGACATCGGCACCGCCGTGGGAGTCCTGCGCGAGCGGGTGACCCGCCGCTGGCCCGGCCGGGCCGCGATGTTCTTCGGCCACATCGGCGACAGCAACCTGCACTTCATCTTCGCCCTGCCCGACAACACGCATGAAACCGAGCTGTCCGTCGAGCAGGAAGTGTACGAGGTGGTGCGCGACTACCGGGGCTCGATCTCGGCGGAGCACGGCATCGGCACGGTCAAGAAGCCCTTCCTGGGCTTCTCGCGCACGCCGGAGGAGATCGCAACCATGAAGACGCTCAAGCGCGCCCTCGACCCCCGCGGCATCCTGAATCCCGGCAAGGTGTTCTAGCGCATTCGCCGCTCCGAGGGCGCCGGAGCGCCCGTCCCGCGCGTCGACGACCCTCGAAATGCGTATGGAATCATGCGTTTGCCGTCGAATGGCTATTTGCACTGCAGCAAGCCACTGCTATTATTGCCGGCCCGCGGAAGACGGGACCGTCAAAACCAATGAGAGGGAGTGGCCATGGCGATCTACAAGCTGGGTGATCGCGTGCCCGAGGTCGGCAAGAACTGCTGGATTGCAGACAATGCGTCGGTGATCGGCTCGGTCACGCTCGGCGACAACGCCAATGTCTGGTTCAGCGCCGTGCTTCGCGGCGACAACGACCCCATCACGATCGGCGCCAATACCAACATCCAGGACGGCAGCGTGCTGCACACGGATGACGGCGTGCCACTCGAGATCGGCGACAACGTCACGATCGGCCACATGGTGATGCTCCACGGTTGCAAGATCGGCGACGGCTCGCTGATCGGCATCAACGCCGTGGTCCTGAACCGGGCCGTGATCGGCAAGCACTGCATCATCGGCGCCAACGCCCTGATCCCGGAAGGCAAGGTCATCCCCGACCGGTCGCTGGTGGTCGGCTCGCCCGGCCGCATCATCCGACAGCTGTCCGACGACGACCTGCAGCGGCTGATGGAGAGCGCCAGCGGCTACGTCGCCCACGCGCGCGAATACGCGAGCGACCTGGAACGCATCGACACCTGAGGCGACCTTAGCCGCGCGATGCGTTCGGCTGGCCGCCCGCCCGGGCCAGCCAGATCACGGCGCCAATCACGGCGGCCCCGCCGAGCAGCTGGCGCGGGCTGACCGCTTCGCCCAGGAAGACCGCCGCCAGCGTGAAGGTCACTACCGGCTCGAGGGTCGACAGGGTGACCGCGTCGGCCGGTCCGAGGCGACGCATGCCGGCGAACAGCAGGATCATCGCCACCACCGTGGACAACAGCGCGATCAGGCCGATCCACATCCACCCGGCGGCGGTGGCCGGAAAGCTCGGGCGCGTCAGCAATGCGGCCACGCCAAGCGTCGCAGCGGCGCTCAGCATCACCACGGTCGCCGACGCCAGCGGATCCTGCGATTCGAGCACCTGGCTGCCGACGAGGATGTAGGCCGAGTAGATCAGCGCCGCCGCCACCCCCAGCATCAGGCCCAGCGGCTCGCTATGGAGGTCGCCACCAATGGTCAGCCCCGTGCCAGCGACGGCGAGCAGCACGCAGGTGATCCGCACGGGCCCGAGCCGATGGCCGAACAGCGCGGCGGCGGCCAGCGTGACAATGAAGGGGTGCAGGTAGAGCAGCAGCGCCACCATGCCTGCCGAGGCGTAGCCCAGCGCCGAGAAGAAGCAGAACGACTGGCTGGCGTAGCCGATGCCCCCCATGCCGCACAACAGGCCCAGCGCCCGCCCCCGGGGCCAGCGATGCCGGGTGGCCAGCAGGTAGCCGGCCATCACCACGCCCGCCATTGCGAAGCGCAGGAAGAGCACCGCCCCCACGTCGGCGCCATCGGCCGCGGCAAAGCGCGCGAAGATCGCCATCGCCCCGAAGGCGCTGGCCGAAATGGCAATGTAGAAGGCGCCGCGCAGGCGATCGGCAGTCATCAAGGCGTTCCTCAGGCAGGCGCGTATCTTCCTCGGCCCGGCCGGACGCGGTCAATGCGCATCCGGCCGCGGAACGCGCTAACCTGTTCGCATGTCCGCCTGCCCGCCCGTCCTTTGATGGAGACGCCGATGAAACACGTTCTTTCCGCCACCCTTCTGGCGGCCGGCCTGGCCGGCCCTGCCCTCGCGGCCGGCGACGAGGGCCCGGCGGTGCCGAGCCTCGAGCTCTCTGCCGATGCCACGGTGCAGGCGCCCAACGACCTCGCCAGCGCGAGCGCCTTCGTCGAGGTGAGCGGGGACGACCCGGCCGAGCTGGCACGGCAGGCCAATGCCGTGATCGCCAAGGCGATCGAGACGGCCAAGGCCTATCCGCAGGTGCGCACCCGCAGCGCGGGCACCCAGACCTGGCCGATCTACGGCAAGAGCCAGTCCCTCTTCGGGTCAAACGGCATCGAGGGCTGGCGCCTGCGCTCATCCCTCGCCCTCGAGTCGGCGGACATCGCCGCCCTCTCCGCCCTGGTCGGCAAGCTGCAGTCCACGCTCGCTGTCGCCAGCATCGATCTCGCGCCCTCGCCCGAGACCCGTCGGCAGGCCGAGGACGATGCCCTCGTCGCCGCCTTGAAGCACTTCGAGGCCCGCGCCGCGCTGGCGACCCGTACGCTGGGGCGCAAGCACCGCATCCTCGACCTGCGAATCAACACCGGCTCGCAGTTCCAGCCGCCACCGATGGTCCGCGCCGCGGCGATGCGGTCCGAGGCCGCGCCGGCACCCATCGAGGCCGGTCACACCAACATCTCGGTACAGGTCAACGGCCGTGTGGAATTGATCGACTGAGCGCCCTCCGCTAGGCTTGCCTCCCATGACATCCCCAGCCCACCCCAGCGCATGATCGCCCTGATCCAGCGCGTGACGGAGGCCCGCGTGGTCGTGGATGGCGAGACCATCGGCGCCATCGGCGCCGGGCTGCTGGCACTGATCGGCGTCGAACGGGACGACGCCGAGGCCAACGCGGCCCGGATGGTCGAACGCCTGCTCGGCTACCGGGTCTTCCAGGACGACAACGACCGGATGAACCGCTCGCTGCGCGACGTGGCGGGCGGTCTGCTGCTGGTGCCGCAGTTCACGCTGGCGGCCGATACCCGAAAAGGGACTCGGCCGGGCTTTTCCACCGCGGCCGAGCCCGCGCGGGCCAAGGCCCTGTTCGAGCATCTACAGGGCCTCGCCCGGGTCGCCCACAATCCGGTCGCCAGCGGTCGCTTCGGGGCCGAGATGTTCATTTCCCTGACCAACCACGGCCCGGTCACCTTCCGCCTGGAGGCCTGATGAAGCGCCTTGCCCTCGCCTTCGCCGTCGCCCTGCTGAGCGCCTGCGGCAGCGCGCCGCCAGCGCCCGAATCCGAACCGGAACAGCCGCAGCGGACCATCCCGAGGCCCCCGGACATCCGCGACGGCCGCGCCTACTTCTCGCTGAGCAATCCCGCCCACCGGGAAGAGCTGGTCATTGCCTCGTACAACCTGCTCGGCGTCGGCTATCGTTTCGGCGGCAGCAACCCGGACGCCGGCCTCGACTGCAGCGGCATGGTCAGCTACCTGGTGAACGTCGTCTCCGGCCAGACCCTGCCCCACAACGCGGCGCGCATCGCCCGCATTACCCGCCCGATCCACCGCCACGAGTTGCAGGCCGGCGACCTGGTGTTCTTCAACACCACCGGCAAGCCCTATTCCCACATGGGCATCTACCTGGGCGACGACCGCTTCATCCACGCCCCGAGCAGCCGCGGCAAGGTGCGCGTCGAACGCATGGACAACCGCTATTTCGCCAAGCGCTTCACGGCCGCACGCTCCCTCGTGGCCTACGAATGAACGGCTGTCCGGACGGTGCTGCCGGCCCCGGGGACCCAGGGCGGCCCGGGGCAATCTTCCGCTGGCTGCGCAATCGCCTCCGCCTGCTCTATGGCCTGGCCCTGCTTGGCATCGCCTCGCCCTGGCTGAGCCGCGCGGTCCAGCCGATGCCGATCCTCGCGTGGCTGACCGATCTTGCCACTCACTGGCAGTACGCGTACGTCACGCTGGGGATGCTCGCTGCCGGTCTCGCCTGGCGAGGTCCGGCCCGCCTCGCTGCCATCACCATGATGGCGCCGGGCCTGATCGGCCTGTGGTGGCTGATGCCCCCCCTGGCCCCGCGCGCGGATGTGCCGGGGACGCCACGCCTTCGGCTCGTCACCGCCAACGTGCACGTAGGCACCCGCGACCCCGGCGAGTTGCTCGCGTGGGTGCGCTCACTGCAGGCCGAAGTGGTCCTGCTGCAGGAGATCAACCCGGCCTACGCACAGGCACTCGAGGCCCAGGCCGGCGACTATCCCTTTCGCCATCTCGCGCCGCGGGACGACCCCTTCGGCATCGGTCTGATTTCCCGCCATCCCCTGCAGGAGGTCAATATTGATGCCGGGCCGGGCGGCATACCGATGCTGCGTGCGACCATCGATGCGGCCGCGGGGGCGATACCGGTCGTCGGTGTCCATCCGTTTCCGCCCCTGAGCGCCGAGGCCCACCGGGAACGGTCCGAAACGATCCGGCAACTCGACGCACTCGCGGCCGCGGAACCTGCCCTCGTCGTGGCGGGCGACTTCAACGCCAGCCCCTGGTCCTCGGGTTTTGCGGGCGTCGACCACCTCCACATCGCGAGCCGGGGCCTACCCACCTGGCACGGCGTGTTGCCAATCGACCACGTACTCGTGGGCAAGGCCTGGTCGCAGGTGCGTGCCAGTGCTGCGCCGCCCATGGGATCAGACCATCGCGGGCTCTTCGTCGAGATCGGCCGGTAAGGCGACGACGCCCCGGTCAATGGGCAGCCGTCAGGCTATCCCTGGCGGGGCATGGATAACGATGTTGAACCCGTCCTTGTCCAGGCTGATGAGATCCGGCGTCTCCCGCAGAAAGCGCATGCCGAAGACCGGGCGGTAGAAACCTGCCAGCTTGCTGACATCCCGGGCATACACCACCGCGCCGAATTGCGCAGGTCCCATCAGGGGTTTCCGAGCCTCTCGTTCGAGTTGCCACTGGCGCCTGGCTTGCGCCGCGGGGCGGCCGTCACTGCCGCAGGTAGGGCGTGATGCGCGCGACGGCATTGGCCACGAAGGACTCCTTCTCGCCCACCGGTGCCACGTAGTGCAGGGCGGAAGCCGCCGCATCCAGGCCCTCGGTCCGCGCGAGCACCCAGGCCGCCAGATAGGCCGACGCCAGGCAGCCACCGGCCGTCGCCACGTTGTCGTGGGCGATGAAGGGCTGATCGAGGACTTCGACGCCCGCCGCCTGAACCCACGGCCGGGTGGTCAGATCCGTGCAGGCTGGCACAGACCCCAAGATGCCAAGCTTGGCCAGCACCAGCGTCCCGGAGCATTGGGCCGCGACAAGCTGGCGAGACGGGTCGAGTGACATCCGCCCCATCAGATCCGGGTTCGCAACCACTTCGCGCGTCTTGATACCGCTGCCGACGATCACCGCATCCGCGGTTCCCGCCTCTTCGAGGGCTGATTGGGCACGAACGACCACCCCGTTCATGGAGGTGACTTCGGCATCCGGGCAGCACAGGGTCACGCGCCAGTCGGGCCGCTTGATCCGGTTCAGGACCCCTAGCGCGATGAGAGAGTCCAGTTCGTTGAAGCCCTGGAAGGTCAGGATGGCGATGTGCATGAAGGGAGTCTACTCGACCGCCGCGGCAACGAGGCGAACCTGCACGTCGGCGACACGCGCACTGCCGCCCCGCCCCTCTCCCACCGGAAAGCACCTGCCGCAATCCTGCCCATCCCCAGAGCGTGCATCGCGCCCCGGCTCGTCCGCTTGTCGGGCATCGCGCCGGCGAACCGGTGGGCTCTGGTCGGGAAGCACTCTGTTGGGGCGCCGCGGACGTGATCCAGCCCCCTGCGCGCCTCCCCCCTTCGATCCGGGGATGTCAGCGTGTGTCGCCCCGTCGAGCCGGCGTGGCGCTCAGTAGCGCCCGGACACGCCTCTGCCGCCCGGCCGGGGGATGAATTCGTCGCACAGGGCCGACGTGGCGCCGGAAAGGATCATCGAATCGACCCCCACCGCCACGAACCGGGCGCCGGCGTCCTCGTAGCGGCGGATCAGTGCCTTGTCGCCGCACAGCACGCCGCCCCACTTGCCACCGGCGCTGACGCGTCGCAGACCGTCCTCGATCAGGCGCACCACGTCCGGGTGGTCGGCTTCGCCGAGGAAGCCCACCGAGGCGGCCAGGTCGGCGGCACCGAAGAACACCCCGTCCACGCCGTCGACTGCCTGGATGGCGGCCAGATTGTCGAGACCGGCACGGGTCTCCACCTGCACGATCAGGCACATCTGTTCATTGGCGGTGTGCATGTAGTCGCCGATGCGCCCCCAGCGCGAGGCTCTTGCGAGGGCGCTGCCGACACCGCGGATGCCGTGGGGTGGGTAGCGCATGGCGCGCACCAGTTGCCCGGCCTGTTCCGCCGACTCGACCATCGGGATCATCAGCGTCTGCACGCCGGTCTCCAACAGCTGCTTGATGAGCACATGGTCGCCGTGAGGCGGTCGCACCACCGGATGGGAGGAGTAGGCCTGGATCACCTGCAACTGGCCGAGGATGGAGCGCAGGTCATTGGGGCCATGCTCGGCGTCGATCAGCAGCCAGTCGAAGCCGGCCCCGGCACAGATCTCGGTGCTGATGGTCTGCGCCAGGCCCAGCCACAGGCCGTACTGGCGGTTGCCGGCGAGCAGGCGCGTCTTGAAGGTGTTGTGCGGAAGGTTCATCGGGACCCGTTTCCTCGCGGCGGCAGGGGATCGTTTCATTCGACGGCTGGCGTCTCGATGTGCTCGAGACGGCTGGGATCGTTCATTCTTGCTGGTGTGGTCATGCCCCACCGGGACTGACCCATGGAACCATCCCCCAAGCGACGGATCCGGCCGGATTGACGACACATTCTCGAGATTTTAACATTATCTCGGCGTTTTCGGGTATTCCCTAATTCAGCGATTCGACCGATCCGCGTTTAATGCACCGCACAACGTTCCGGGGTGGGAAGCACCTCAAGCGGTCGGTCGCGCCACGACGCACCGGCCACGGTGCCCGAGGGCGCCGGAACACGTGAATCACACCCATAAGACGATTGCGTGGCGAACACGCCACCGGGCCCGGCCGCCGCCGCCCCGCCCGGCGGATGTGCTCGCTTGTGATAACTCAGCCTCTCCGCCCAGTGACTTCACCCGGTGAAGTGACGGGCTGGCACGGAACCCACATGAAAGAGATCAAGAGCCTCCTCGTTGCCAACCGCAGCGAGATCGCCATCCGCGTCCTGCGCGGCGCATCCGAACTCGGCCTGCGCACCGTGGCGATCTTCTCCAATGAAGACCGATTCGCGCTGCACCGCTTCAAGGCCGACGAATCCTATCTGGTCGGCGCCGGCAAGAAGCCGCTGCAGGCCTATCTGGACATCGACGACATCATCCGCATCGCCGTCGACAACCACGTGGATGCGATTCACCCGGGCTATGGCTTCCTGTCCGAGAATCCGGATTTCGCCGACGCCTGCGCACGCGCGGGCATCGCCTTCATCGGCCCGAAGGGCGACGTGATGCGCACCCTGGGCAACAAGGTGGCCGCGCGCCAGGTCGCGATCCAGGCGGGCGTGCCGGTGGTACCCGCGACCGGCGCCCTGCCCCCCGACATCGAAGAAGTGAAGGCCATGGCCGCCGAGATCGGCTACCCGTTGATGCTCAAGGCCAGCTGGGGCGGCGGTGGCCGTGGCATGCGCGCCATCGAGTCCGAAGCGGACCTGGCCCCGATGATCGACGTCGCCCGCCGCGAGGCCGCTGCGGCCTTCGGCAATGATGAGGTCTATCTCGAGAAGCTCATCCGCCGGGCCCGCCATGTGGAAGTGCAGGTGCTGGGTGACCGGCACGGCAACCTGGTGCACCTGTTCGAGCGCGACTGCTCGGTGCAGCGACGCAATCAGAAGGTGGTCGAGCGTGCCCCGGCGCCGTACATGGACGAGGCCAAACGCACCGAGCTGTGCGAGTCGGCCCTGCGCCTGGCCCGTGAGGCCAACTACACCCACGCCGGCACGGTGGAGTACCTGTTCGACGCGGACAGCAACCAGTTCTACTTCATTGAAGTCAATCCGCGTATCCAGGTGGAACACACGGTCACGGAAGAAGTGACCGGCGTGGACATCGTCAAGGCGCAGATCCGCGTCACCGAAGGCAAGCGCATCGGGGCTGACGATCTGTTGCCCAGCCAGGATCAGATCACCCTCAACGGCCACGCCCTGCAGTGCCGGGTCACCACGGAGGACCCGGAGAACAACTTCACCCCCGACTACGGCAAGATCGCGGTCTATCGAAGTGCCGCCGGCGGCGGCATCCGCCTGGATGCGGGCACGGCGTACTCGGGCGCGGTCATCACCCCGTACTACGACTCGCTGCTGGTGAAGGTCACCGCCTGGGGCCACACCCCCGATGAAGCGGCTTCGCGCATGGACCGGGCGCTGCGCGAGTTCCGCGTGCGCGGCCTGTCCACCAACCTGCAGTTCCTCGAGAACGTGATCGACCACCCGCTGTTCCGCTCGGGCGAGTGCACCACGCGCTTCATCGACACCACGCCGGAGCTGTTCAACTTCCAGAAACGGCGCGACCGGGCCACCCGCCTGCTGCGTTTCCTGGGGGAAGTGGCCATCAACGGCAACCCGGAGATGAAGGGCCGCGTGGCCCCGGCGCTACCACTGGCCAAGCCGATCAAACCGACGTTCAACCTGCGCACTCAGATCCCAAGGGGCACGCGCGACTACCTCAAGGAAATGGGCCCGACCCGTTTCGCCCAGTGGATGCGCGACTGCAAGCAGGTTCTGCTCACCGACACCACCATGCGCGATGCGCACCAGTCGCTCTTCGCCACCCGCATGCGCAGCCACGACATGCAGGCCATCGCCCCACACTACGCGCGCATGCTGCCCGGGCTGTTCTCGATGGAATGCTGGGGCGGCGCCACCTTCGACGTGGCCATGCGCTTCTTGAAGGAAGACCCGTGGGACCGCCTCGCCCGCCTCCGCGAAGCGGTGCCGAACATCCCTTTCCAGATGCTGCTGCGCGCCTCCAACGCGGTGGGCTACACCAACTACCCGGACAACGTGGTGCGCTACTTCGTGCAGCAGGCGGCGCAGAACGGCATCGACATCTTCCGCGTGTTCGACTCGCTCAACTGGGTGGAGAACATGCGCGTGGCGATGGATGCGGTGATCGAGTCCGGCGGTCTGTGCGAGGCCGCCATCTGCTACACGGGCGATCTGCACGACCCGAAGCGCAGCAAGTACAACCTCACCTACTACGTGAATCTGGCCAAGGCGCTGGAGAAGGCCGGCGCCCATGTGCTGGGCATCAAGGACATGGCCGGGGTGTGCAAGCCGCGCGCCGCCAAAGAACTGGTCACCGTCCTCAAGCAGGAGGTGGGGCTGCCCATCCACTTCCACACCCATGACACCAGCGGCATCTCCGCCGCCTCGGTGCTGGCGGCCATCGAGGCCGGGTGCGATGCGGTCGATGGCGCACTCGATGCCATGAGCGGCATGACCTCCCAGCCCAACCTCGGCTCCATTGCGGCCGCCCTGGCCGGATCCGAGCGCGACCCGGGCCTGGATCTGGACGCCATGCAGAGCCTCTCCCACTACTGGGAGGGCGTGCGCCGCCAGTACAGCCCCTTCGAGGCCGACATGCGCGCCGGCACCTCGGACGTCTACAACCACGAGATGCCCGGCGGCCAGTACACCAACCTGCGCGAGCAGGCCCGCGCCAT
>JBNLCM010000160.1:0-2568 GCA_050303815.1 Rhodocyclaceae bacterium | reverse complement strand
GCCCGCCGGCTCCGGTTCCCTAGCGTCAATGCCGGGCAAAGTCGATGCGGCAATTCCGACCCATCCGGGCCAGCATGGTATGGCTGTCGCGCGAACCGGGCGCTGCCAGCCGGCTCAGGACGGCCCGGGCCTCAGGCCCGGCCGTAGGCCTCGGCGATGGCGATCTGCATCGCCTCCGACGCCGGGCGGCCGCCCCAGGTCACCAGCTGGAACGCCGGGTAGAACCGCTCGGACGTGCCGACGGCGGTGCCGATAAGCCGGTCGATCTGCTCGGGGTTTGCCATCTGGCCGCCGGTCAGCACCAGGCCGTAACGCCAGACCATCAGGCGCTGCTCGTGCCAGTAGGTGAAGGCCCCGGCCCAGCAATTGTCGTTCACCTGGTTCAGCGCCTCGTAAAGCGCTCCCAGCCGCTCTTCCGGCGGGTCCATCTCGAAGGTGCAGATCAGGCGCAGCGTCTCGTCCTGGTGCGACCAGGCGAGCGTGATCGAATAGGTGCGCCACTGTCCTTCCACCGCCATGGCGATCTGGTCGTCGGTGACGCGGTCGAAGTCCCAGTCATGGTGTTCGGCGAGCGTTTCAACGATGTCGATCGGGTGAAGGTCGTCCGTGTTCAGATAGTGCTCTGACAGCGCCATTCCCTCTGCCTCGTTCTTTTTAGCCTCTTTCGGGCCGGAACCCACCAGAGGCTGCGTCGTTTACAAGGACCGGCGTTGCCCGCGCCGGGTCCTTACAAGATATGGTGATATAGCTCTTGACTCCTGTAAAGAAGAAAGTCGTCCGGTTGCGGCCCCCGGATGCCAAATGCCCGCTAAATCACCGCAGCATATCGGAGAATCTCCGTTTCAACTGAGTCGCTTAGGCCTTGTGTGGCACCCGCATGAAGATTTTCACATCGACCCGGACGGCGCCGCGGATCCGCAACTTCGCGTTGGACAGCGCCGCATCCCGAGACGTAATATGAGGTGGGGATCGTTTTTGGCCCCGTGTGGTTCCAGTAGTTGGCGTGTCGCCGAGAAGAGCGAAAAGCACTTCTGTCGGGCAGTAAGAATTTTGTGTCTTAATCAACTAAGATCGAATGATCCCATATACTTAAAGACAATTTCTCTTGTTGATCTGGTCGGGTAAGGAAGTCTCATGCTTCTGACACCCAAACGTTCAAATGACGTCAAGGCCAGGATCCAGACAGCCGTCGAGACGGCTCTGAAGGCCCGTGACATTTCCGCACGGCGCGCTTCGCTGGACGTGGTCGGCAATGACGGCCTGATCCGCGACATCCGCGCGGGCAGGTTGCCGGGAGTGGATCGTCTTGAAGCACTGTTCGAATATCTCGGGCTCGAGTTCTACTTCGGCTCGCCGCGATCGGGGATCGACGCGGACGCCGTCATGAAGGGCCCGAACGGCGAAAGCTCGGCCTCTGGCTTCGTGGCCATTGCTTGGCACAGCCTGTCGCCCCGACCGCCGGGGCGGATCAACGCGCCCGTGGCACTGTCGCGCGAATGGCTGGCCGCGATCGCGCTAGATCCGGCCGATCTGGCCGCGGTGATGCTCGACCCCACATCGGCCGCCGTCCTGCTGGTCGATCCCTCGGCCAGCCAGAAGGACGGTCCGGCGCTCTGGTGCTACCGCGAGGGTGGCCGCGTCGCGGTGGGACGCATCCAGTTCGAGGCCGGCATGACCATCTTCCTGCCCGACACGCGCGACGGCAAGGCGCGGGTCCTGCAGGGCGACGACCGGGCCAAGGTCACCTTCCTCGGCCGCGTCGTCTGGCCGGGCGAGCTTCTCCAAAAGCCCTGACCGCGGGCCCTCCGGGGCTTGTGCGCCCCCGGCCGCTCGCCTATGCCGGAGCCTGCCAGATGACGGGAGGATCCGATGCTCAAGCGCGTTGTAGACAAGTCGAAGCTGCCCAGCCGCCACGTGACCGAAGGGCCCGAACGCGCCCCGCAGCGCAGCTATTTCTACGCGATGGGCATCACCGAGGAAGAGATCCACCAGCCCTGGGTCGGTGTCGCCACCTGCTGGAACGAGGCCGCGCCCTGCAACATCGCGCTGAACCGGCAGGCCCAGGTCGTCAAGCAGGGCGTGAAGAAGGGCGGCGGCACGCCGCGCGAGTTCACCACCATCACCGTGACCGACGGCATCGCGATGGGGAACGAGGGGATGCGCTCGTCGCTCGCCTCGCGTGACGCCATCGCCGACACCGTGGAGCTGACCATGCGCGGACACAGCTACGACGCGCTCGTCGGGCTGGCAGGCTGCGACAAGTCGCTGCCCGGCATGATGATGGCGATGGTGCGGCTGAACGTGCCTTCGGTCTTCATCTACGGCGGCTCGATCCTGCCCGGCCGGATGGGCGGCAAGGACGTCACCGTGCAGGACGTGTTCGAGGGCGTCGGCAAGCATCAGGCCGGCACGATGACCGAGGCCGAACTCGAAATCCTCGAGCGGATCGCCTGCCCGTCGGCCGGCGCCTGCGGTGCACAGTACACCGCGAACACGATGGCCTGCGTTTCGGAAGCGATTGGTCTGGCGCTCCTGAATTCCTCGGGCGCGCCGGCGCCCTACGAGTCC
>JBNLCM010000159.1:0-5281 GCA_050303815.1 Rhodocyclaceae bacterium | reverse complement strand
CACCGGCACCGGCCGGAGCCGACTGACAGGAGCCATTGACCATGCCGATACCCTGGGCCATCGCGGCGAAGGCCATTCCCTGGGGCGAGGTGATCGCCGCCGCACCCAGCATCGTCCGCGGCGCGCGCGAGTTGCTCAATCGCACCCGTGGCGACGCCGGCGAATCGCCGGCGGACGCGCCCGCGACGCCGGAGCAGCGCATCGTGGCACTCGAAGCCCGCGTCGAGTCGCTGGCCAGCGAACTGGAGGCCAGCACCGACCTGATCACCCAGCTGGCCGAACACAACGAGCGCCTGGTGGTCGCAGTCGAGCGACTGCACCGCCAGTTGAGCGTGGCCCTCGTGGTGGCCGGCATCGCCCTGCTCGGCGCCATCGCCGCCCTGCTGCTGCCCTGATGAGCGGGCGCTGCTTCACCTACGGATCGTTGATGTGGGCCGACGTCATGGCCCGCGTCTGTGGCTACACCCCGGACAGCCGGCCTGCGACCCTGCCAGGCTACACCCGCCACCCCGTGCGCGGCGAAGACTATCCAGCCATCGTGCCGGCCGGCGACGGTGAAGTGCGCGGCCAGCTCTACGCCGGCATCCAGGCCTCCGCCTGGGAGCGCCTCGACCTCTTCGAGGGCAACCAGTACGAGCGCCAGCTGGTGCACGTGGCGCTGCCCGATGGCAGCCGGCTCGACGCCTGGACCTATGTCTTCCGCCCCCAGTATCGCAGCCTACTGCTGCCGGGCCACTGGGATGTGGAGGCGTTCCGCCGCGAGGGCAAGCGCCGCTTCGAGGCACGCTACCTGGGCTTTGATCAGATCCAGCAATAGCCGGATGACGAACCAACCCGGCGCAGGCCCGGCCATCATCGATGGCCTCTACCGCGAACCCCACCGCTACGACCTGCTGGCCCAGATGACGGCACCCGCCGATCTGGACTACTACCGGCTGGAACTGGCCGGACGGGCCGGCCAGCTCCTCGAACTGGGCTGTGGCACCGGACGCCTCACCATCCCGCTGTCGCACCTGGCCGATGCGACGACCGGCCTCGACAATGCCGCGGCCATGCTCGACTTCGCCCGCGCCAAGGCCGATCAGGCGGGCGCACCGGTACACTTCATCGAGGGCGACTTCCGTGACTTCGACCTGGGCCGGCGCTTCGACCACATCCTGCTGCCGTACAACGCGCTCAACCACGTCCTCGACGACGCGGGCCTGGCCGGTCTGTTGGCATCGGTGGCCCGCCACCTGTGCCGCGGCGGGCGCTTCCTGGTGGACACCTTCCAGCCCGACATGGCGGCCACCAGACGGCTCGGACAGCGACGGAAGCTGCTGACCTATCTCGATCCCTACCTGCAGCGCCGGGTCGAACTCTTCGAGGAGAACGACTACGACCCGGACCGCCGGATCAACCGGGTGACCTGGCACTACGATCTCGAGGACGAGCCGGACTGGCGGGTGGACTGCATGGACATGCGCCTGCATCCGCCAGATGCCCTGGATGCCCTCTTCGAACGCCACGGCTTCCGGATCGAGGCGAAATACGGCGACTACGATCGCTCGCCCTTCGGCGCGCACTCGCCCAAGCAACTGATCGTTGCACGCAAGGCGGACCGCGGCTGACTTCGCCCGCGGGCGCGCGGCGGGCGATCAGACCGCGAGCCCACCCTCCATCATGTCCCGCATCAGGGTCTCGCCGTTCTCGCGCAGGAAGTCGAACAGTGTGCGCACGGCGGGCGTCACGGTGAGGTCACTGCGAACCACGACATTCCACTGCCGCAGGACCGGCGTGCCACTGACGTCCAGCCGCGCGAGTCTGCCGGCGGCCAACTCCATGCCGAAGACGTGGTGGGACAGCAGGGCCACCCCGAGGCCCGCCATGGCCGCCTGCTTGAGCGTCTCGTTGCTGCCCAGTTCATCCGCCCGGTAGGGGCGAACGCCGTGGGTCTTGAGGTAGCGCTCGAGATGGTCGCGGGTGCCGGACCCACGCTCGCGCAGGAGCAGGCGCTCGTCGGTCAGGCTGGCCGGCGGAATCGCCTTCTTGCCGGCCAGCTCATGATCGGGCGACGCCACGAAGGACAGGGCATGCGGCGCGAAGGGCACGGCGGTGACCGGGATGTTGCGCGGCGGCGCGCCCATGATCGCGACCACCATGCGCTGTTCCGACAGGCGCGCATGCACGCCATCCCGGTTCTGTACCGACAGGCGGAAGCTGATGTCCGGGTAGCGGGCGTTGAGTTCGGCCAGCAGGCGCGGCACGAAGTACTCGGCCGTGCTGACCGCGACAATTTCGACCGTACCCGCCACCACGCCCCGCCGCGCCAGCAGTTCCACCCCGGCCGACTCGAGCGCGGTCATCACCTCGCGCGCACGCCGTACGAGGATGTCGCCGGCCGGTGTCAGCCGGATCTCGCGCCGGCCATCGACCAGGACATCGCCAACGATCGTCTCGAGCTCGCGGATCTGCATCGACACCGCTGGCTGCGTGATGTGAAGGCGCCGCGCGGCCATCGTGAAGCTCGCCGTGTCGGCGACCGCCAGCAGGGCGCGCAGCTGTTTCATGGAAACCCGGTTCTCCAATTTCATAAGTTTTTCTTATTTCGATATCAATATTTTTCAATTCGACCTTATTCTGCCATCCCCGTATCGTCGAGTCACCACTAGGCAGGAGACAACGACGATGGGCGCACCCGAAGCCAACACCCAAATCACCGACCCGAGCAAGCGCTACAACGCAGGCGTGCTGAAGTACGCCCAGATGGGTTACTGGAACCCCGATTACGAGCCGAAGGAAACGGACGTGCTGGCGGTGTTCCGCATCACCCCGCAGGAAGGCGTGGATCCGATCGAGGCCGCCGCCGCGGTGGCCGGCGAGTCCTCCACCGCTACCTGGACGGTGGTGTGGACCGACCGCCTGACGGCCTGCGACATGTACCGGGCCAAGGCCTACCGGATCGAGCCCGTGCCGGGCCAGGAAGGCCAGTATTTCTGCTGGGTCGCCTACGACCTCGACCTGTTCGAGCCGGGCTCGATCGCCAACGTGACCGCCTCGATCATCGGCAATGTGTTCAGCTTCAAGCCGCTGAAGGCGGCCCGGCTGGAAGACATGCGCTTCCCGGTGGCCTACGTGAAGACCTTCGCCGGCCCTCCGACCGGCATCGTGGTCGAGCGCGAGCGCCTCGAGAAGTTTGGCCGCCCGCTGCTGGGCGCCACGATGAAGCCGAAGCTCGGCCTGTCCGGCAAGAACTACGGCCGCGTGGTGTACGAGGCCCTGCGTGGCGGCCTCGACTTCACGAAGGACGATGAGAACATCAACTCCCAGCCCTTCATGCACTGGCGCGACCGCTTCCTGTACTGCATGGAAGGCGTGAACCAGTCCGCCGCGCAGACCGGCGAGATGAAGGGTCACTACCTGAACATCACCGCCGGCACGATGGAAGAGATGTACAAGCGCGCCGAGTTCGCCCGCGAGCTGGGTTCGTGCATCGTGATGGTGGACCTGATCATCGGCTGGACCGCGATCCAGTCGATCAGCAACTGGTGCCGCGAGAACGACATGATCCTGCACATGCACCGCGCAGGCCACGGCACCTACACCCGCCAGAAGAACCATGGCGTGAGCTTCCGCGTGATCGCCAAGTGGCTGCGCCTGGCCGGCGTCGACCACCTCCATGCCGGCACGGCGGTGGGCAAGCTCGAGGGCGACCCCAACACGGTCCAGGGCTTCTACAACGTGTGTCGCGAGACAGTCACCAAGCAGGACTTCCAGCGCGGCATTCTCTTCGACCAGGACTGGGCAAACCTCAACAAGGTCATGCCGGTGGCCTCGGGCGGCATCCACGCCGGCCAGATGCACCAGTTGCTGGATCTCTTCGGCGACGACGTGGTGCTGCAGTTCGGAGGCGGCACGATCGGCCACCCGATGGGCATCCAGGCGGGCGCCCAGGCCAACCGCGTGGCCCTCGAGGCGATGGTCCTGGCCCGCAACGAAGGTCGCGACATCATCCACGAGGGGCCGGAGATCCTCTCCGATGCGGCCAAGTGGTGCCAGCCGCTGCGCGCTGCCCTCGATACCTGGGGCGACATCACGTTCAACTACGCCAGCACCGACACCTCGGACTTCGTTCCCACCCCGTCGGTGGCCTGATCCGGCGTCCGCGCACCACGACAGCATCCAGGAGACACACGATGAGAATCACCCAAGGCGCATTTTCCTTCCTGCCGGACCTGACCGACGCCCAGATCGGCAAGCAGGTCGAGTACTGCCTGCAGCAGGGCTGGGCCGTGGCCCTCGAGTACACCGACGATCCGCACCCCCGCAACACCTACTGGCAGATGTGGGGCCTGCCGATGTTCGACCTTCAGGATCCGGCGGGCGTCGTCCAGGAACTCAACGCCTGCCGCGACGCCAACCCCGAGCACTACATCCGCATCAACGCGTTCGACTCCACCAAGGGGTGGGAGACGGTCCGCCTGTCCTTCATCGTCCAGCGCCCGAGTGCCGAACCCGGCTTCCGCCTGAAGCGGGAAGAGTGTGCCGGCCGCAACCTCCGCTACACGCTGGAGAGCTACGCGGTCGCCCGCCAGCCCGAGGGCCAGCGCTACGCCGGCTGAGTGCCGGCACAGCCCAAGGCAGTGGCGGCCCGGCGGGTCGCCCTGCCCCCCGACATCAGGAGAAGAGTCATGAACGCCGATCCGAGGCAGGCCCTCGCTACGCCTGCCGACGCCACCGAAACCACCGAGAGCGGCCCCGTCGACCTGGCGGCCGAGTTCCGGGATGCGGGCATCGGCGAGGTCCTGGACGCCCTCGACCGGGACCTCGTCGGTCTCGAACCGGTCAAGCGCCGCGTGCGTGAGATCGCAGCCCTGCTGCTGGTCGACCGAGTGCGCCAGCGCCGCGGACTCTCCGCCACTCCGCCGTCGCTCCACATGAGCTTCTCGGGCAACCCCGGTACCGGCAAGACCACCGTCGCGATGCGCATGGCGGAGATCCTGCAGCGCCTGGGCTTCTGCCGCCGTGGCCACGTCGTCGCCGTGACCCGGGACGACCTGGTGGGCCAGTACATCGGCCATACGGCGCCCAAGACCAAGGACGTGCTCAAGCGCGCCATGGGCGGCGTGCTGTTCATCGACGAGGCCTACTACCTCTACCGGCCCGAAAACGAGCGGGACTATGGCCAGGAGGCCATCGAGATCCTGCTCCAGGTGATGGAGAACCAGCGCGACGACCTGGTCGTCATCCTGGCCGGCTACGCCGACCGGATGGAGCGCTTTTTCGAATCGAACCCGGGCAT
>JBNLCM010000158.1:0-2715 GCA_050303815.1 Rhodocyclaceae bacterium | reverse complement strand
CTGGTTGCGCACGAATCCTTCGATCTCCCGCAGGCGGGGTCCCAGCTCGAGGCCGGTGCCCTCGCGTCCGGGCGGCAGCGCCCGGACGCGCTGGCCGTCTTCAAAGCCTTGCTGGTAGCCCAGGCGGGTCAGCAGCTCTCGCGCCTTGTCGATGCCAAGTGAGCCGATCAGCTCCTGTCGCAGGGTGCCGAACGAGTCGGCATGCAGCAGCAGCATGCGCTGCTCGAGCAGGCGGATGTGGCCGGTGTCGGGCGAGAAGTGAAGGTGCTCGATGAGGCGGCGGGTGGAGGCATCGTCGCTGCTGCGTCGCAGGCCTTCGTCGCGCCGCGAACGGGCAGGCGTGGGGTTCATGGGGTCTCCGATGTCAGGCCGGCATTCGGCAAATGAGGAAATCCACACAGAGCGATATCGGCAAACCGGGAAATCGGCCTGGCCGCCCCGTGGGCTTTTCCACGGCAAACCGGGTTGGGCAATACGGACAATCAATAGCTTAGAGAAAATTCTCGAGATTGGCACGGCCATTGCGTATTTCGGATTACACGAAACAGGAGATCGCGCCGGCTCGACGACAGGGCAGCGAGCGCGACACCCCCCACGGAGACACCCATGACAGCAGGCAATGGCGGCCCCGCCACGGCAACCGACTGGACGTCGGTCACGGTCAGCCGGCGCGCGATGGTCGCCGACGGCATCGCGCTGTTCGAGTTGAGGCCGCTCGATGGCAGCCCCCTTCCGCCGTTCTCGGCGGGCGCCCACCTCGACGTGCGCCTGCCCGGCGGCGCGGTTCGCCAGTACTCCCTGTGCAACGATCCGGCCGAGTCGGACCGCTACGAACTGGCCATCCAGCTCGAACCCGATGGGCGCGGTGGTTCGCGCGCGGCCCACGAGCAACTGGACACGGGCTCGCGGCTCGAGGTGGGTGCGCCGCGCAACCTCTTCTCCTTGCAGCCGGGACGGCATTCGGTGCTGCTGGCCGGTGGCATCGGCATCACGCCCTTGATGGCCATGGCCGCCCAGCTCACCCGCGAGGCGCGGAGCTTCGAGCTGCACTACAGCGCCCGCAGCCGGGCCCGGATGGCGTTCCGCGAACGGCTCGCGGAAGGGCCGTATGCCTGGCGCTGCCACTTCTATGTGGACGACGACCCGGGCGCTCGCTTCGACGCCCCCCGGGTCGTGCCGGAGGCGGCCCCGGGTGCACGGGCCTATGTCTGCGGCCCGACCGGGTACATGGACCATGTGGTCGACGCACTCATCGCCAAGGGATGGCCAACTGACCATATCCATCTGGAACGCTTCGCGGCACCGGCCGTGCTGGCGCCGGGCGATGCCTTCGAGGTCCAGATCGGCCACGACGGCCCGGTCGTCGCGGTGCCGCCGGGACAGACGGTGGCGGCCGCGCTGGCCGCCGCGGGGCATGCCGTGCCCTTGTCCTGCGAGCAGGGCATCTGCGGAACCTGCTCGGTAAGGGTGCTGGCCGGCATGCCCGACCACCAGGACCTGTTCTTCACCGAGGCCGAGAAGGCCGCCAATGATCGATTCACGCCGTGTTGTTCGCGGTCCCGCACGCCGCGGCTGGTCATCGACCTGAGCCGCTGAACCAGATCCCAACCAGGAGACGCACATGCAGCCCCAGCAGCCCCCCTATCTGACCAACGTCTGGTACGTCGCCGCCCTGTCCAGCGAGGTGGACGGCGAGGCCCTCTTTCGCCGTCGCATCCTCGACATCTCCGTGCTGATCTACCGCAAGCAGGATGGCTCGCCGGTGGCCCTGCACGACCGCTGTCCGCACCGTTTCGTACCGCTCTCGATGGGGCGTCGCGAGGGCGACGACGTGGTATGCCAGTACCACGGGCTGAAGTTCGACTGCACCGGCAAGTGCAATCACAATCCCCATGGCAACCAGAAGATCCCCGAGGCCGCCCGCACGCGCGCCTTCCCGATCGTCGAGCGCTATGGCTTCCTGTGGATCTGGATGGGCGAGGCAGCGGCCGATCCGGCGGCCATCCCCGACTTCAGCCCGCTGGACGACGGGCATCCCAACGCCGTGGCCTACACCTACATGCACCCGAAGGCCAACTACCAGCTGATCCTGGACAACGTGATGGACCTCTCCCACATCGACCACGTGCATGGCGAGATCATCACCACCCGCGGCAAGCTGTCGCCGCTCGTGCCGCAGCTGCGGGAAACCGCCGAGACGGTGGCGGCGCGCTGGGAATGGAGCCAGCAACCCGCCATGCTGATCTTCAACCAGTTCCTGCCAGAGCCGGCGGGTGAGGCGCGTCACTTCTTCGATATCACCTGGTCGGCGCCCGCCAACATCCAGCTCTCGGTCGGCGCCATCCAGGGCCCGGGCAGGCTCGACCTTGACGACTGCGTGGGGCAGTACGACCTGCACACCTGCACGCCCGAGACGGCGGCCACGACGCACTATTTCTTCGCGACGCGGCGCAACCACATCGTCGAGGACGGCGAGTACAACCGGATGAAGATCGGGGCCATGCACGGCGCCTTCATGAACGAAGACGGGCCCATCCTCGACGCGGTCCAGGCGGAGATGGGGGACGCGGAGTTCTTCGACCTCAATCCGGTCCTGATGAGCAACGACATCGCGCCCGTGAAGGTGCGCCGTCACCTGAAGATGCTGATCGAGGAAGAGCGGGTGCGACTCGCCGGCGAGCGCTTGCGCGCCTGAGGGTTCCACCTTCCGGCGCG
>JBNLCM010000157.1:0-4894 GCA_050303815.1 Rhodocyclaceae bacterium | reverse complement strand
TCCGCCGCATTGCGCACGCTGCCGGACGAGGGCAGGGCGCTGCCGTCGCCGCGCAGGGCCCGCACGATGTAGGCCTTGCCGCCGCCATTACTGAAGAAAGCGCTGACCGAATGGCCCATCGCGTCGCCACGGGTCGAACTGTTGTCCTCCCGCAGGCCGCCGTAGTGGCGCTGGTAGTCGTCGAAGCTGCTGATCAGCACCGGCTCGCCGACGGGCCCCTGTTCGACATAGCCGATGAAGCAGGCGGTCGAGGTGCCGACTCCTTCGATCGGGCGGGAGCCGCTTGGAATTTCCTCGATATAGACGCCTGGATGCAGGTAGCTGGGCATGACGGACTCCCCCCACGAATCGAAACGTGCTTGTCAGGCTGGCCCGGAGCTGCGCCCCGATCTGCGGAGGCGGGCGCCGGGCCCGGGCCCGCAGGCCACCCGGCGTCGCATCCCCTTTCGAAGCGTATGTCTTGACCAAAACCGTCGTCCCGAGGGACGACAGACCACATGGCGCCAAAGCAAGCATGCTTGCTAATGGCATGTAGACGTCCTAGATCAGTCCCACGGCTTTGAACAATTAAAAAATGCAATTTGAGGGGGAGGGCTGCCGAGGACGGGGGCGTCGGTGGGCGGGCGTGGGAGCAGAGCCGGGAAGGAAAGATGTTGATGGCTCGGCTGACGAGAAGGGGGCGAAACGGATCCTGTTGGCGCCCTTCGGGCGGAGCAACAGTGGGAACCTGCCAACCCGCAGAAGACGCTCAGGCGGCTCTGGTGCCAGTGGCCGGCAAGCGAATCAAGCAGCCGCTCATTGCAGCATGCCAGTGGTCGAGAATCTGACACACACGGGATCATGTCGCATGTTAGGTGCTGTCACTCTGCCGCATCGTCGATGCGGCCCAACATGGCGCTCGGCGGCATCACCCCGCAACAGAGGCTGGCAAAGGCCGCATGAACTCTACTTCTGACGTCCGCTAGAGATGGGGGGATTACCGCTCGCTCGCAGGGGGATCAGATCCCATTCTGCGACCCTGGATTGCGATCGGCAGCGGCCGCTATCAGTCGAGCTCGTCTGCCACCGGCCTCAGCGTATGCAACAGCGGCGTCGCCAGCCCAATGCCTCGTTCCCGCGCCTCGGCAATGAAGGCCGCCCGGACCGTCTGGCGCGTGCCGAGGATCTGTCGGATGGCCTTGGTGTAGTAGAAGACCGTCCATTCCACGGCGAAATCACCGGCATCCGTCGCACGAAGCTCGGCCGGGTACTTGGCTTCGACACCGCTACCGCCCGAGCGCTGGAGGCGTTCGAAGGCGGCGTTCACGAAGGCCTGCATCGTGGCTTCGTCCACCTCGTAGCCCACCTTCAACGCGAGGCCCTCGCGCAGGCCGCGGGCGGAGGCGAACTTGGAGAGGTTGTGGATGGTCATGGCGCGCAGGGCGGCGTTGCCGATCATGATGCGGTGGTTGTTGGCGAGGTTGAGCAGCTCGGTGTGGAAGATCTTGGTCTTGTAGACGGTGCCGATGATGGTCTCGCCGGGGTGGATCTCGATCACGTCGCCTTCCTCGACGAGGCGGCTGTTGAGGATCACCAGGCCGCCGATGATGTCGGGCGCCCAGGCGCCCTGGGTCAGGGCCAGCATCACGCCGACGAAGCCGATCACGCCGCCCGCCTCGAGCAGGCTGTCGAAGCCGAGGATGCGGACCTCGGCGATCAGCACCATGACGAAGATCAGCACGCTGGAGAGCAGGCTGATGACGCGCACGTTGTAGGTCTCGGTCCAGGTCTGGACCCCGTCCACCTCACGCATCCGGCCGAAGCGCCGCTTGATCAGGTAGTTGGCGACGTGGGCGCTGAGGTAGCCGAGGAAGGCCACCAGCACCGCGCCGAGCAGGCGCGTCATCCACGAGTGGGAGATGACCGGCAGGACCGCGTTGGAGAACAGCACCAACAGAAGAACGAGCACGTTGGCGGCGCGGAAGAAGTGGAGCTTGCCCGAGAAGGCTTCGTCGCTGGCGCTCCCGCTCGCGACCGCCTTCATCAGGGGCCGCGAAAAGGCCAGCAGCAGCAGGTTGGCGGCGATCAGGCCGCCCTCGGCGAGAGAGAAGTCGGCGAGCCAGTCGGTGCTCATCGGCGGTTCAGGCGACCCGGATGTGCCACGGCTCGAAGCGCACCCCGAGGTGGTTGTCGAGGGGGTAGCGGATCGAGACGTAGCCGAGTTCGATAAGGCGCTGGAAGACCTCGGTGCCGGCGAAATCGGCGGTGAAGTTGCGCTCGCCCCAGCCCTTCACGCCCACGTCGAAATCGCCGGTGCCGTGGAAGGAGTATCCCGGTGGGGCGAGAGAGCGGGAAGCCAGCGACAGGTTGCCGTCGTGGCGCATGGCCTTGGCCACGAACAGGCGCAGTTGCTTGACGATGCCCCGCACCCCTGACGACAGGATCACCTGATCCCCCAGCGCGCGACGGATCTCCTCGAAGAGCTGATGGGGACGGCCCTCGTAGAGGTAGTGCCCGGAGCCCGGCACCTTGACGATGGCGCCCAGATCGATACGCTGGGTCAGCCGGTCGAGGGGCTTGCGACCCAGGAAGCCGTAGCGGCTGGCGTCGGCGTAGAACAGCTCCTCGATCAGCGCCGCCTCGTTTCGGGGCAGCGTGCCGATGGCCGGGTAGTTGCGGCCGTAGGCGACGAGGTCGTCAAGGGAAATGACGCTGAAGTTGGCGTAGCCGATGATCCGCTCGGCCCGCTCCAGCCGGTCATGCAGCGACGCCAGCACGTCCTGCAAAGGCCCGTTGGCGCGCACATCGCCCGGGTAGTCGAGATCGGGCGCCCGCATCCGCGAGAGGTAGTCCCGAGCCGGGTCGTCGAAGGCGGGCTGCGCGGCCGCGGCCGTCGCGGCGTGGGCTCGCCAGGCCACGGGGGTGGCGAGCGCCAGTTGGATGAACGCTCTGCGCTGCATCGGGCTCCTTCAATCAATCGTGTGCTGGCCCGCGACCCGGCGGGCACGCGGGGATCGTACACGGCGCGCCCGGATTTCCCAACCGATGCCGCGTGCTGACCGCGCGACGCGTGGCTCGGATACCCGCTGAGCAGGGTGGCCCGGTGGCGATGACATACCGACGTCACACCGTTTGACCGTTCCGGCGCCGCGCAGGCAAAGCGCGACAAAGCCCTTGTCGAACGCCCGTGCGTCGCCTAGAAATCAAGCACCGCCAAGAGAAGCGGGCCGGGCAGGGCGTGCCTGCCACGGAGATCGCAGGCGCCCCGGCGCCCGGACCAGGCTGCGGCCGCGAGGGGCGGCCGAGGCGCCCGACCTCATCAGGAGACAACTTCAATGAAATCTGCCGTTCCCGTGGCAGCGCGTCGGCTCGCCTTCGCGCTGGGATGCGTGCTGACCGTACCGGTCCTCGCCCAGCAGAACCTCGAGAAGCTCAAGCAGTTCAAGGTGGCGACCACCGACCTGAACATTCCTGTCGTCGCCCAGAGCGGACCCAACGCCGACGCCATCCGCGCCAACCTCGAGCGCATCAAGCTGCCCCCCGGCTTCCACATCGACCTCTTCGCGGTGGTGCCGGACGCGCGTCACATGGCCGTCGCGCCGAGCACCAACATGCTCTTCGTCGGCACCCGCAAGACCTCCGTCTGGGCGGTGACCGACCGCAACAGCGACGGCATCGCGGACGAGGTCAAGTCCTTCGCCCCGTCGCTGAAGTTCTCGGTGCCCAACGGGGTGTGCTGGACGAAGGATGGCTTCCTGATCGTCGCCGAGCACAACCGGGTGCTCAACTTCCCGGCCGCGGAGTTCTTCTACGAAGGGCCGGACGTGGCGGTGATCGAGGTGGTGGGGCAGGGCAAGCTGATCCCGCCCGAGGAGGAGTCCTTCAACCACGGCGCGCGCACCTGCCGTATCGGGCCCGACGGCCTGCTCTACGTCACCCTCGGCCAGCCCTTTAACGTGCCGCCACGCGAGAAGCTCGATCTGTACAACCGGGAGGGCATCGGCGGCATCGTGCGGATGAACGCCTTCGACGGAAGCCAGCGCGAGGTGTTCGCCACGGGCATTCGCAACTCGGTCGGCCAGGATTTCAACCCGAGGGATGGCTCGCTGTGGTTCACCGACAACCAGACCGACGGCATGGGGGACGACATCCCCAACGGCGAGATCAATCGCGCCACCGGGCCTGGGCAGTTCTTCGGCTATCCATGGAAACAGGGCGAGACGCGCATCACCGAACACGGCTACGCCAATGACCCCCTGCCCGACAACATCACCCCTCCCGAGGTGCTGACAGTGGCCCATGCGGCCGACCTGGGCCTGACGTTCTACAACGGCAAGATGTTCCCGGAGGCCTACCGTGGCGGCCTGTTTTCGGCACAGCACGGCTCCTGGAACCGGAGCGAGCCGGTGGGTGCCCAGGTGCTGTTCACGGCAATCAACGAGGACGGAACGGCGGGCAAGACCGAGGTCTTCGCCAAAGGCTGGCTCGACGAGAACGGCCTGTTCCGGGGGCGGCCGGTGGACGTGGCGGTGATGAAGGACGGCTCGCTGCTGATCAGCGACGACTTCGCCGGCGCGATCTACCGGGTGACCTACCAGGCGCCCTGAGCGCCGGATGGCAGACGGCCGGCGGCGGGCATGTCGCCCGTGCGCCGGCCGGCCGCGATCCGCTCGCGGCGTATCAGATGTCGTTGCGCCGCCGCACGGCGTAGAGACCGAAGCCCAGCACCATCAAGCCAAGGCCGATCCGGCTCCACTCGTCCAGGGTCGGCACCGGCGTGACGACGACGGGCGCAGCGTCGTTGTCGAGCACGAAGGCGTTGTCGATGTCCACGGGGTTGACGCCGTTGTAGTTCAAATCGGCACTCGTGGCAGTACCCGTCACGATGTTGAAGATTTCCGTGGGTTCGATGACC
>JBNLCM010000156.1:0-15002 GCA_050303815.1 Rhodocyclaceae bacterium | reverse complement strand
CGGTGCCGGTTGACCGTGGGCGCCGGGCAGCCGAAGTTGAGATCGATGCCAGCCGGCATCAAGCGCGCCAGCTGCTTCGCGTTGTCACCCATCCGTGCCGGATCCGAGCCGAGGAGTTGCAGGCGGACGGGGGTCCCCGTTGCCGTGCGGGCGCCCCGGTCCAGCTCGGGCGAGATGCGCCGGAAATAGCGATCCGGCAACCGCGTGCCAGTCACGCGCGCGAACTCGGAGACGGCCCAGTCGTAGCCGCCCGCCGCGCACAGCAGCTCGCGCATGAGCGCGTCCGCAAGGCCTTCCATCGGGGCAAGCAACAGCTTCACGGTGTCTCCGTCCGGTAACCGAGCCGCGGATTCTACCCGACCCGCGCCAGGGAATCGGGCCAGAGGCCGCGCCACACTTGCCTTCTTCAAGCATTCCGACGGATAATCGCAGGCTTGATGGCGGCCACACTCACCGCCTGAGTCTCACAAAGGAAACCCAAATGAAAGCCGACATCCATCCGAATTACAAAGAGATCGAAGTCACGTGCTCGTGCGGTAACAAGTTCGCGACCCGTTCGACCTCTCCGAAGGGCGAGATGCACATCGAAGTGTGCTCGCAGTGCCACCCGTTCTTCACTGGCAAGCAGCGCATCGTCGATACGGCGGGCCGCGTGGAACGCTTCCGCCAGAAATACGGCAACGTCCAGCGCCTCTCCTGATCCGGCGCCGGATTCGCTCGAAAGGCAGCCTCGGCTGCCTTTTTCTTTGCCCGCCCGATTTCGGACCGCCCCGGGGACAAGCTGCTAGACTCAGCGCCACTGCCCGCCAGGGCCGCACGCCCACGAAGTAAGCATGAATCGAGACACCCCCCGGGTCCTCCTGCTGGTCGCCGTCCTGTACCTGCTG
This sequence comes from Rhodocyclaceae bacterium, assembly GCA_050303815.1. Lineage (GTDB taxonomy): Bacteria > Pseudomonadota > Gammaproteobacteria > Burkholderiales > Rhodocyclaceae > Cognatazoarcus. The sequence continues at coordinate 14,115 of JBNLCM010000156.1, read as the reverse complement.
GTCGGCACGATCGGTCACGACCCCTGGCGCGGGGACGATGCGATCCACTTCGCACCGGTGTACGAGACCATCGCCCACGGCGGCAGCTGGGTGCCGGAAGCCGGCGGCGAAGTGGTCGAGGGCTTCGGCCCCCTGTACTACTGGCTTGCGGCCGGTGTCGCGTGGCTGCTGCAGTGGCTCCTGCCGCTGCACGACGGCGCCCGCCTGAGCACCGCGCTGCTGGCGGGTGGCGCTTTGTGGTCTCTGTGGCGGAGCGCCTCGCTGATGCATGGCATCCAGGCGAGGACGGCCGTCGTGCTGCTGACCATCGGCAGCCTGGGCCTGGTCGTCCACGTCCATGAGATGCAACCGGCGCTCGGACTGGTCACGGCCCAGGCCTGCGTACTGTGGATGCTCGTCTCGCCCCATCGCTTCGCGATGGCCCTGGCCGGTCTGGCGGCAGCGGCGGCTTTCCTGTTCGCCGGCCTGCAAGGCATTCTGACGACCTGGCCACTGCTTCTCTTCCCGCTGTTGCCGAGCCAGCAGGGCCGCCAGCGAAGTCCTCTTCAGGCCATCGGTGCCCTGCTGCTCGCAATGGCACTCTGCCTCGCGTGGGCGCTCCCGGCGTCATCGTCCGCGAACTGGGCACCCTGGATGGCGGCCGAGATCCAGGCGCTCTCCCCCGATTCGCCAGCGCCCGACCGGGTCGGCGGCTGGTTCAAGCTCTTCGGATGGTTCCTGTGGCCCCTGTGGCCCCTCGCCCTGTGGTCCCTCTGGCGGGCCTGGCATGGCGCCCCGATACGCCACGTTCCCCTGCTGCTGGCAGCCCTGATGCTGGCGCTCTCCTCGGTCATCCTGACCGGCGGCCTGCGCCCCGTCCGGATGCTGCCGCTGATCGTGCCGCTCGCCCTCCTGGCAGCCCCCGCCGTCGAGCGCCTGCGCCGTGGTGCCGCGGCTGCCTTCGACTGGTTTGCCGTGATGACCTTCAGTAGCGTCGGCCTCCTGCTGTGGCTTGCCTGGAGCGCGCTGGTTGCGCACTGGCCGCCCGGCCTGGCGCGTCACTTCCGCAAGCTCGCGCCCGGCTTCGACCTGACGCCGGGCCTACCAGCGCTGTTGCTGGGGATCGCGCTGGTGGTCTCCTGGGGAATCTACCTGTGGTGGCGACGCCCGGCCGGCCGCGACGCGGCGCTGACCTGGGCGGCCGGGATGACCATGCTGTGGTGCATCGCGACGTCGATGCTCGCCCCCTGGTTCCAGCACACCCGCAGCTATCGCAATGCGGCGGAGCAGCTGGCCATCGTGCTGCAGGGTCGCAGCGCATCCTGCATCGCGGGAGTCGGCCTGGGCCACGCACAGCGGTCCGCCATGGATTACTACGCCAACCTGCGAATCGCATCGACCCGCGCGGTTCCCGATTGCCCACTGGTGCTGGTCTATACCGACACGAGAATGAACCCCCGAGACCTGAGCCGCCTCGGCGGCGAGGTGTGGCGCTATGAGCGTGGCGGCGGGCGCCAGCAGGAGAGTTTCGCGCTGTACGCCCGCCCGGCCGACTGAGCGCTCACTCCAGCCGGAGGAAGGTGTCGCGGTAGTGCGCCAGTTCGGCGATCGACTCGTAGATGTCGGCCAGGGCCTCGTGCTTGCCCTTCTTGACGACACCCTTGGCGACTTCGGGGCGCCAGCGTTTGGCCAGTTCCTTGAGCGTCGAGACGTCGAGATTGCGATAGTGGAACCAGGCCTCGAGCTGAGGCATGTGGCGGGCCATGAAGCGGCGGTCCTGGCAGATCGAGTTGCCGCACATGGGCGACGTCCGGGCCGGTACGTATTGCTTCAGGAAGTCGAGCATCACCTGCTCGGCGGCCGCTTCGTCCATGGTGGAGGCGCGGACCCGCTCGATCAGTCCGGAGCGACCGTGGGTATTGCGGTTCCATTCGTCCATGCCGTCCAGCACCGCGTCGGACTGGTGAACGGCGATCACCGGCCCTTCGGCCACCGTCTCGAGCCGCGCATTGGTGACGACCACCGCGAGTTCGATGATCCGATCCCGGTCGGGCTCGAGCCCGGTCATCTCCATGTCCAGCCAGATGAGGTGGTTTTGGTCCTGTGCCATAATCCGATGAACCCTCAAAAGCCTGAATAGTCTCACAAGCCGGCTTCCACTGCGTCCCGATCCAGACCTGCCGGGCACCAATCCATGAACGCTTTCTCGATCATCTTCCTCGCCGCATTGCTGCTCGGCCTGGCCCTTCGCGTGTTCCTTTACGTGCGCCAGATTCGTCACGTGGCGGCAAATCGCCAAGCCGTTCCCGAGGCCTTCCGCGCCCGCATCGAGCTGCCGGCGCACCAGCGTGCGGCCGACTACACGGTCGCGCGCGTTCGCGCGCGCCTGCCCGAGGCCGCGATGGGCGCCGTATGGCTGCTGTGGATGACGCTCGGTGGTCTGCTCCAGGACCTGCACAGCCTGCTCGGCTCGGTCCTCACGCCGGGCGGACTGGCCCACGGCGTCACCTTCCTCGCCACCATCGTGGTGCTCGGCTGGATTCTCGAGCTGCCCTTTGAGCTGCACCGGGTTTTCGTCACCGAGGCGCGTTTCGGCTTCAACCGGGTCAGTCCCGGCCTCTTTGTCGCCGATACGGCCAAGAGCGCCGCCCTCGGCGCCGGGATCGGCCTGCCCCTCCTGGCCGGTGTGCTGTGGCTGATGGGGGCCATGGGCACGTACTGGTGGGTGTATGTCTGGGCCGCCTGGCTGGGCTTCAACCTGCTCGCCATGCTCATCTGGCCAACCTTCATCGCGCCGCTGTTCAACAAGTTCGAGCCGCTCGCAGACGACACGCTGCGCGAACGGGTGACGCGCCTGCTCGAGCGCTGCGGATTCCAGGCGAAGGGGCTCTTCGTCATGGACGGCTCGAAGCGCTCGGCACACGGCAACGCCTATTTCACGGGGTTCGGCAGCGCCAAGCGCATCGTCTTCTTCGACACCCTGCTCCACCGCCTTGATGGCGACGAAGTCGAGGCGGTCCTGGCACACGAGCTCGGACACTTCCGTCACGGTCACGTCCGCAAGCGCATCGCCGTGATGTCCCTGGTGAGCTTCGGTTTCCTGGCCCTGCTCGGCTGGCTGGCCGGGCAGTCCTGGTTCTTCGCCGGACTCGGCATGCAGGTGCAGGACACAGCCACGCTGCTGGCGCTCTTCATGCTCGCCATGCCCGTATTCCTGCTGCCTGCGACGCCCCTGATGAGCTACTGGTCGCGACGCCACGAGTACGAGGCTGACAGCTACGCGGCGGCCCATGCCGGCGCTCGCCCGCTCATCAGCGCGCTGGTCAAGCTCTACCGCGACAACGCGTCGACCCTGACACCGGACCCCTGGTACTCGGGCTTCCACGACTCCCACCCGCCCGCCGCGCTGCGCGTCGCGCACCTCGAACGCATTGGCACCGGCACCGGTAAGGCACCGTTCGCAGCGACGCCGGCCGCCGCATGACACAGGGCCGGATCCGGGCCTCCTTCGGCCGCCAGTACGAGGTGGAGTCCGAAGGCATGGGGCGCGTGCTGTGCTATCCGAAGGGCAAGCGCAGCCACTTCGCCTGTGGCGACAAGGTCGAGTTCGCCCGCACCGGCGATGACCAGGGCGTGATCCAGCGGGTCGTCGAACGGCGCAACCTGCTCTACCGCTCCGATGCGTGGAAGGAAAAGCTGATCGCGGCCAATGTCAGCCAGGTGGTTCTCGTCACGGCCACCGAGCCGGGCTTCAGCGACGAGCTGCTGTCCCGCTGCATCTGCGCCGCCGAGGATCAGGACATCGAGGTGTTGATCGTGCTGAACAAGATCGACCTCACCGCCCGCCTGGACGACGCACGCGCCATGCTCGCCCCCTTCCGTGACATCGGCTACCCGGTCGTCGAGCTATCGGCCGCTGCCGACGGCGCCAGTGCGCTCGCGCCCCACCTGGCCGCCCACTGCTCCGTGCTCGTCGGCCAGAGCGGGATGGGCAAGAGCACGCTGATCAACGCGCTGATTCCCGAGGCGGCTGCAGCCACACGCGAGATCTCCGAAACGCTGGACAGCGGCAAGCACACCACCACCTATGCGCGCCTCTACGACCTGCCCGGCGGCGGCGAGATCATCGACTCGCCCGGGCTGCAGGTGTTCGGATTGGCACACATCGCGCCACAGGGCCTGATCGCCTGCTTTCGCGAGATCGCGCCACTGGCCGGAGAATGCCGCTTCCGCGACTGCCGCCACGACCTGGAACCTGGCTGCGCGTTGCGTTCGGCCGCCGAGACCGGGGACATACCCGCCCGCCGGTGGACGCACTTCAACCTCTTTCGCGACGAAATCGAGGCCCAGCGGCGGGAAAGCCAGGGCTGGTAACTCAGCCCAGGTCCATGTCGGGATCGGGGATGGCATCGAACGCATCCCGCAGGGCGCTGCCCCAACGCGACCGCACCATGCTGAAGTAGGGGTTGTCTGCATCCACCAGGACCTGCGAGCGCAGCGCCAGGGCGTCGGCCTCCATCGTCGCCAGGTCAAGCGGCAGACCGACCGACAGGTTGGACCGGATCATCGAATCCATCGAGATCAGCGCGCACTTCGCCGCCTCGTCGAGCGAGGTGTCCCAGCGCAGGACCCGGTCGAGGATAGGCTTGCCGTACTTGGACTCTCCGATCTGGAAATACGGCGTCTCCCGGGTCGCTTCGATGAAGTTGCCGGCCGCATAGATGCTGAACAGACGCGGCGGCTCGCCGGCGATCTGTCCGCCAAGGATCAGGCTTGCGCTGAACTCGATGCCGAAGGCCGCCAGAGCATCCGCGTCGCGCGCGTGGACTTCGCGCAGCATATCGCCGACGTGCCGCGCCGCCTCGAACATGTTGCCTGCGCTGAGCAGGCTGGAGCGGCCGTCGACGGCCTGCTCTGCCTCCCGCAGCATCGAGACAAGGGCCTGGGTGATCGCCAGATTGCCCGCGCTCATGAGAACGAGGCAGCGCTCTCCCGGCCGGCAGAAGAGGTTCATCTTGCGGAAGGTATTGATGTGATCGACACCGGCGTTGGTACGCGAGTCCGACAGCATCACCATGCCCGACTCGAGCAGGATGCCGACACAGTAGGTCATGGCAGGGCACTCCGGTGAAGGGGAACCGGATTATCCGGCCCCTTCGCCTTGGCCACCAGCGGAAACGCGCGGCAGGCGCGCCTCCGTGGCAGGACGACAACGCCCGCCTCAGGCGGCGGCGCTGCCCACGGGAATCAGGAAGTCGTCCGAGATCCGATTGCCCAGGTCGTAGATGCGATCCATGAAACGGTCGAGGAAGGGGTGCAGGCCCTGTTCGATCAGGACGTCGACCCGGCCGAAACGCAAGGAGGCATCCAGCTCGCCCGCCCGCCTCACCGTTTCGGCTGAGCGATCGTTCGAGACCTCCTGCAGGTTCATGTAGACCTCTCTCACACAGCGTGCGAGGGAGCGTGGCATCAACGGATTGAGGATCAGCAGTTCCGCCACCTTGACCGGCGAGATCAGGTCGCGATAGACCTTGCGATACACCTCGAACGCGGACACCGAGTGCAACAGGGCACTCCAGCGGTGATAGTCGGCGTCTTCCTCGTCGTCCTTGGTGACCAGCACCTGGTACTTCACATCGAGAATCCGCGCCGTGTTGTCGGCGCGCTCGAGGAAGGTGCCCAGCCGGATGAAGCGCCACGCTTCATCTTGCAGCATGGTGCCAATCGTGACCCCCCGCGACAGGTGGGAGCGATACTTGACCCATTCGAAGAACTCGCCAACGCCCCGGTCCTCCATGATCTCGGGTGTCAGCCCACGCACCTTGATCCAGGTGGCGTTCATGGTCTCCCAGAGCTCGGCCGTCAGGGTGTCCCGCACCGCATGGGCGTTCTCGCGCGCCGCGCGCAGGCAGTTGCGGATCGACGTCGGGTTCTCCGGATCGAAGATCATGAAGCGCAGGACCCGGCTGCCCTCCACCTCGCCACAGGTTTCCCGATACTGGTCCTCGAGGGACATGATCCGCAACAGGGCCACCCAGTTGTGCTCGGCCTCTTCGGCCGACTGGGGCATCAGCGAGACGCGATAGCAGACGTCGAGCATTCGCGCGGTATTTTCAGCCCGCTCCATGTAGCGGGCCATCCAGAACAGATGATCAGCGGTACGACTCAGCATATTCGATCAGGCCTCCAGCACCCAGGTGTCCTTGGTGCCGCCGCCCTGCGACGAGTTCACCACCAGCGATCCTTCCGTCAGCGCCACACGGGTCAGTCCCCCTGGCACCATCCGCACTTCCTTGCCCGACAGGACGAAGGGTCGCAGGTCGATGTGGCGCGGCGCGACGCCGCTCTCGACAAAGGTCGGGCAGGCCGACAACGAGAGCGTCGGCTGGGCGATGTACTTTTCCGGGCTCGCCACGAGTCGCTCGCGGAACGCCTCGATCTGCGCCTTGCTCGACGTGGGGCCGACCAGCATGCCGTAGCCGCCCGCGCCGTGAACTTCCTTCCCGACCAGCTGGTCGAGGTTGGCCAGGACATAGGAGAGATCCCCCTCGTCCCGACAGCGGTAGGTTGGCACGTTGTTCAGGATGGGCTCCTCGCCAAGGTAGAACCGGATCATGTCCGGCACGTAGGGGTAGATCGACTTGTCGTCTGCCAGGCCCCCGCCCACCGCGTTGGCCAGCGTCACCTTGCCGGCCCGGTAGGCCTGCAGCAGCCCGGGCACGCCGAGCATGGAGTCCTTGCGGAACACGGTCGGATCGAGGAAGTCATCGTCGATGCGTCGATAGATCACGTCGACCCGTTTCGGCCCCTGGGTGGTGCGCATGTAAACCTGGTCGTCGGCAACGAACAGGTCCTGCCCTTCGACCAGTTCGACCCCCATCTGCTGGGCCAGGAAGGCATGCTCGAAGTAGGCGCTGTTATAGGCACCGGGAGTCATCACCACCACGGTCGGATCGTCCTGACCTGCCGGCGCGACGCTGCGCATGGTATCGAGCAAGAGGTTCGGATAGTGGTCGACGGGCGCTACCCGATTGCTCGAGAAGAGCTCCGGGAACAGCCGCATCATCATGCGCCGGTCCTCAAGCATGTACGACACGCCGGAGGGAACACGCAGGTTGTCCTCGAGGACGTAGAACGCCCCTTCGCCGGCCCGCACGATATCGACGCCGGCGATGTGCGCATAGACGTCGTGCGCCACCGCCACACCGATCATCTCGTTGCGGTACTGGGCATTGCCCAGGACATCCTCCGGCGGAATCAGGCCGTCCTTGAGGATGGCCCGCTCATGGTAGATATCCCGGATGAAGGCGTTCAGCGCCATCACGCGTTGCTTGAGGCCGCGCTTGAGTGTCGTCCATTCGCCGGCCGTGATGATGCGGGGAATGATGTCGAAGGGGATCAGCCGCTCGGTGCCGGCATCCTCGCCATAGACCGCGAAGGTGATGCCCGACCGGTGAAACAAGGCGTGGGCTTCCGCCCGCTTGCGCTCGAGACGCTCCGCCGACATCTTGTCGAGCCATTTCGACACGTCGGCGTAATGGGGACGGACCAGGCCACCGTCTCCCGTCATCTCATCGTAGAACTCCGTGATTGGCATTTGAGGTCACTCGCCTGGGCAGATGGGTAATGAATGTCTGGACCTCACATCGCGAGAAGCGTGCCAAGCAAATCCACGGAATCTCCCCACCGCAACCACACAATCAGCACCATTTCAGTGCATTGCACCCATCTGGTGACACAGCGTGGTGCGACTGCGACAAACGAAAAAAAGCCCCCGCAGCGCGGGGGCTTTCACGTTCGGCCTCAAGGGCCGCCGACCGCTCAGATGCGCTCGAAGATGGTGGCGATACCCTGACCACCGCCAATGCACATCGTGACCAGCGCGTAACGACCGCCGATGCGCTCCAGCTCGTAGAGCGCCTTGGTGGCGATGAAGGCACCCGAGCAGCCCACCGGGTGACCCAGCGCGATGGCACCGCCGTTCGGGTTGGTCTTGGCCATGTCGAGACCGAGGCCCTTGGCGACCGCGATGGCCTGGGCGGCGAAGGCCTCGTTGGATTCGATCACGTCCATCTGGTCAAGCGTCAGGCCGGCACGCGACAAGGCCAGCTTCGTCGCGGGAATCGGGCCTTCACCCATGATGTGGTTCGGCACGCCGGCGACCGCGTACGACACGACACGAGCGATCGGCTTGTAGCCGGCCTTCTCTGCCGCATCGGCACCGGCCAGCACCATGAACGCGGCGCCATCGTTGATGCCCGACGCGTTGCCGGCCGTGACGGTGCCGTCCTTCTTGAAGGCCGGACGCATCTTGCCGAGCGTCTCCATCGTGGTGTTCGCCTTGACGTGCTCGTCGGTGTCGAAGATCGTCTCGCCCTTGCGCGACTTCAGCGTGATCGGCACGATCTGCGACTTGAAGCGGCCTTCGGCGATTGCAGCGGCGGCGCGGCGCTGCGACTCGACCGCCAGCGCATCCTGCTCTTCGCGCGAAATGTTCCACTTCTCCGCCAGGTTCTCTGCAGTGATGCCCATGTGGCCGGCGCCGAACGGATCGGTCAGCGTGGCAACCATGGAGTCGATCATCTGCGTGTCACCCATGCGGGCACCCGAACGCATCGCCGGCGCCATGTAGGTGCCGCGCGACATCACTTCGACGCCACCGCCGACACCAAAGTCGCAGTCGCCCAGCATGATGGCCTGGGACGTCGTGACGATACCCTGGAGGCCGGAGCTGCAGAGGCGGTTCACAGCCATCGCCACCGAGTCCATCGGCAGGCCCGCCTGGATCGACGCGACACGAGCGACGTAGGGGAAACGCGACTCGGTCGGAATGCAGTTGCCGACGGTCACATAGTTGATCAGTTGGGGGTCAGCACCCGAGCGGGCGACCGCTTCTTTCATCACCGCGCCAGCCAGGTCCGCAGGCTCCATGCTGCTCAGCGAACCACCGAACGTGCCGATCGCCGAACGCACCGCGCTGAGGACCACAACTTCACGATTTGCCATTTAACTTCCCTCCGTTGCCTTGAAAATCAACCGCTCACCCATCCAGACACACTGAACAGGGCCAGCAGTGCCAGACAGAGCACGAGTGTTCTCCACACCAGTTCAACCGCGCTCTGCAGTAGATCGGGGCCGGGGTCGATGCCAGCACCCAGTTCCGGGCGGACGATGACTCGCCCTGCGCACGAAACCGGGCGGCCGAGCCTGACGCCCATTGCACCTGCCCCACTCGAAATGAGAATCCCCTCGATTTCGTTGTGCCACTGCCTCGCCTGGGACCGCCAGCAGTACACGGCATCCTCGAAATTGCCGGCAATCGCGAAGCCGATCGCCGTCATTCTCGCCGGCAGCCAGTCCAGCCAGTCCAGCACACGCTTTGCCGCCCGGCCGTCCCCGCCATTCGGGGGCCACTTCCGGTCCTGTGAAGCCATGAGCGCGTAGGCCAAAGCTCCACCGGGCCCAGGTAAAAGCACAAACCAGAAGGATACGCCAAAAACGTTGCGATGAGCGGACAAGAGAGCCCGTTCAATGGCGACACGGGTAATCTCGCTCGCGTCGGCCAGCCGGCAATCGGCCCCCGTCCACTCGCCGAGGCGTTCCCCTGCCGCGGCTACGTTTCCCTCCTGCAAGGCCTTGTGCACCTGCCCGAATCGCTTCGCATCGCGCGAGTTCCCGATCACGCCGACCAGCACGGCGAGGTCGAACACAAAGCCCAAGGCGCCATGAATGGCTCCGCAGGCCTCGGCCAGATAGGCGCCCAAGCCCGCGATCCCGCCAAGGCACAGGCACCAGCCAAGGCGGCCGAAGCGACCGTTGCCGATCCGGGCGTCGAGCCACGCGCCGAGGGCCTCGACAAATCGAACCCGGGGCGCTGTCGTGGCCGTTGGCCAGAGACGCGCGAGCAGCAGCGCAAACACCAGGGTCAGTAGGGTCATCGACGGAGGGAGCGACCGAGCCACGCGACGATAGCATGGGCGCACGACCGGCACGCGACCGTGCATCGCGCTGCGCAGGGGGCACCGGCTTGCCACCCCACCGGCCAGAGCCGGCAGCCGACGGGAAGCCGCAGGCCCCTTGCCCGGGCCCTGGCCGTCTCTTGTCGAAGGCATGGTCGGGCGGCACCTCGCGGCGCAGGCGAGCCGATCACGCAGGCGCGCAGACCTCAGGCGCCATGGCCCGCCAGAAGGTCCGCGAGGCTCACCAACATGCCCGCCGTCGCACCCCAGATGAAACGTCCCTGCCAGGGCATCGCGAAATACTCGCGGACCACGCCGGCATATTCGATCGCATGGCGCTCCCGGTTGCCCGGGTCGAGCAGGAAGGTGAGCGGCACCTCGAACACCTCGGCCACTTCGAAGTCGTCCAGGGCCAGCTCGAACGGCGGCGATACGAGGCCAACCACGGGCGAGATGGCGAAGCCGGTCACCGTGTGATAGCGCGGCAGCCGTCCGATGATCTCCACATGGTGCCGAGCCAGGCCGATCTCTTCCTCGGTCTCGCGGAGGGCGGTTTCGACATCCGAGGCGTCCGCCGCCTCGACCCGGCCGCCGGGGAAGCTGATCTGCCCGGGATGGTGATGGAGGTGATCGGTCCGCTGTGTCAGCAGAACGTGCAGCTCGGCGTCCCGGACGACCAGGGGCACAAGCACCGCGGCATCCCGCAATCCGGTTCCGACCCCCGGCTCGTGGATGTCGCCGACCACCGCGCTCGACGCCAGCAAGGTCCGCAATGCGACCGGATCGATGCCTTCGAGCCCGATGCTCATCGACAGCGCTCCCACGAGCAGGCCGCAGCCCGTTGCCGGAGGTTGCGGCGGCAGCCACGGAACGCCGGGGCCACGGGGTCCAAGCCGAAACGCCCCATCAATACCGCCGCCGGAGGGTCATCCGGTCGCCCTCGTTGCGGAGCTCGAAGCGCGACAGCGCGCTCATGCCGAGCAGGGCCATGGGGAGGTCCGAGTCATGGACCGCCGCGTCGACATTGTGCAGCGTCGCCGAGCCGAGCCGAAGTTGCGCGATCTTGACGAGCCAGATGCCGGTGCGTCCATTGGCGGTCTGGGCCACCGCGCGCCGACCCGCGGAATAGTCGATGCCCGCACGCCTCGCGTCCGACCGCCCGATGGAGACGAAAGTCGCCCCGGTATCGACCAGAAACTGAACACGCGCTCCGTTGATATGTCCGTCGGTACGGAAATGCCCGCCCGAATCCGCCTGCAGGATCATCGGCCCCTGCGCGGCGGGCGTCGCCACGTTGGCCGCTCGCTCACCCGCGCGCAGCGTCTCGCGCGCCCCGCCGACCTCAAAGGTGACGGCATCCCCTTCGACGGCGACCACCTTCACCCCCTCGGGGGTTCGTTGCCCGACCCGGACCAGCTTCGGCTGTCCGCCGTTGATGAGCAAAAGGGCCGCCCCCGGGAACGTGCCGGCCACCACGACATCCGGATCGTCGCCGGCGCCCGCGGGGGCCATCAAGCCGACGAGGACTACAATCGCGATGAGGAGCGCGCTCCAGCCACGCCGCACTCGGTCTGCCGGGCATGCCGGACTAGGCATAGGTGTCGATGCGATTGCCAACGGTCGCGGTCGGATTGGCACTGGCGGGGACGGGCGGCAACGCCTGCAGCAACTGCAGTGCCATGCTCTGCTGCAGGTCGAGCGACTTGCGGAAGGTCAGGATGGCGGCCTGCGCCTGAACCTGAGCCAACTGATCCGAAGAGATGCTCGCCGCGTCCATAGTGTCTCAGTCCCTGAAATTGCCGAACTGCAGCGGGAAATCCTGCACTTCGCGCTTGACCATCGCGATGGCCTCCTGGAGTACATCGCGCTTGGCACCGCTCACACGAACGGCGTCACCCTGAATACTCGCCTGGACCTTGAGCTTCGCATCTTTCAGCATCCGCACGATCTTCTTGGCGATCTCCTGCTCGACACCGACCCGGACCACGAGTTCCTGCTTCACCTTGTTGCCGGAGACCTTCTGTACGTCACCATGCTTGAGACAGCGGATGTCGATCTTCTTGCCAGTCATCTCGGGCAGCAGAATGCCCAGCATCTGGTCGAGCTGGAAGTCGCTGTCGGCAAAGAGCGTCAATACCTTCTCGGTCTGTTCGACACGACAGTCCGAGCCCTTGAAGTCGTACCGGTTGCCAATCTTCCGATTGGCACCCTCGACCGCGTTGCGAAGATCTACCAGCTCCACTTCGGAGGTGATGTCGAATGAAGGCATGGCCTGCTACTTTCCTGTCCTGAAGATGACTACGGCCGCTAGGCGGCCGTACTGAGTGTCCGTTCGTCGATCAGCCATAATGGCAGATGTAGTGAAACGGCTCGCCCGCCACGTCGATATCGAAACGCGAATCGCCGGGCACGCTGAACGACTCGCCGGCCGAAACCGTCTGCCATCCGTCCGCCCCCGGCAACTTCACCCGGCAGCTGCCCGCCACGCACTCCATGATTTCGGGCGCAGCCGTGCCGAACGTCAATTGCGAAGGCAACACAACTCCGACGGACTTTCGCGTACCGTCCGCCAGCGTCAGCGAGTGACTGACGCACTTGCCGCCGAAATAGACGTTGGCCACCGCGTCGACGCCGACGCCCTCAAAGCGCTTGTTCTGAGACATCTGTTTCCCCGGTCGCCCAGCATCACTCGATGCCGAGCATCTTCTGAATAAAACCCTTGGCGATGAAGCCGACGAAGCCGAGGCCGAGCCCGACGAACATCCACACGGCGCCGTACTTGCCGGCCTTCGACTCCCAGGCCAGCTGGCCGATGATGAAAACCATGTAGGCAATCAGCGCCGTGAAGCAGAGCTTGAGGGAGTAGTCCTCGAACTCTGCGACCGTCAGCCCGAAAATCAGCGGTTCGGGAGCCATCGCCCTGGATCAGCCCTTGCGCGATCGCGCGTTGGCGGCAATCCGCATGCGAAGCGCATTCAGCCGGATGAAACCGTGCGCGTCTGCCTGGTCGTAGGCCCCCTGATCGTCCTCGAAGGTGGCGATGGTGGGATCAAACAGGGAGTCCGTCGCCGAGTCGCGGCTGACCACCACCACGTTGCCCTTGTAGAGCTTGAGTCGCACCCAGCCGTTGACCGTCTGCTGCGTGTGGTCGATCAGTGCCTGCAGTGCCTTGCGCTCGGGGGCCCACCAGTAGCCGTTGTAGATGAGGCTTGCATAGCGCGCCATCAGCTCGTCCTTGAGGTGCGCGACTTCCCGGTCCAGGGTCACCGACTCGATGGCCCGATGGCCGCGCAGCAGGATCGTGCCACCCGGCGTCTCGTAGCAACCGCGGGACTTCATGCCGACATAGCGGTTCTCGACCAGGTCGAGCCGGCCGATCCCGTGCCTGCCCCCCACCCGGTTCAGCTCGGCCAGGAGTTCGTGCGGCGCCATGCGCGTGCCATTGATGGACACCAGATCGCCCTTCTCGAAGGCGAGATCGAGGTATTCCGCGGCGTCCGGCGCTGCCTCGGGCGACACGGTCCACCGCCACATCGACTCCTCGGCCTCGGCCGACGGGTCCTCGAGGTGACGCCCCTCGTAGGAAATGTGCAACAGGTTGGCATCCATCGAGTACGGCGAGCCGCCCTGCTTGTGCTTCATCTCGATGGGGATACCGTTCTTCTCGGCATAGGCCAGCAGCTTCTCGCGGGACAGCAGATCCCACTCGCGCCACGGCGCGATGACCTTGACGTTCGGCATCAGCGCGTAATAGCCCAGCTCGAAGCGAACCTGGTCATTGCCCTTGCCGGTGGCCCCGTGGGAGACGGCCTGGGCGCCGGTGGCCCGCGCAATCTCGATCTGCCGCTTGGCGATCAAGGGGCGGGCGATCGAGGTACCGAGCAGGTACTCGCCCTCATATACCGTGTTGGCCCGGAACATCGGGAACACGAAATCGCGGACGAACTCCTCGCGCAGGTCATCGATGAAGATGTGCTCGGGCTTGATGCCGAATTGCAGCGCCTTCTTGCGCGCCGGCTCGAGCTCCTCACCCTGGCCCAGGTCGGCGGTGAAGGTCACCACCTCGCACTGGTAGGTATCCTGAAGCCACTTCAGGATGACCGATGTATCCAGCCCGCCTGAATAGGCGAGCACAACCTTGCTGACGTCGCTCATTTCTCATCCATCTCAATCAATC
>JBNLCM010000155.1:0-12375 GCA_050303815.1 Rhodocyclaceae bacterium | reverse complement strand
CGATCAGGCGCAGGCGCTGGGCCTCGATCCGTTCGGCGACCTCGGCCAACGCGGCAATATCCTGGCGCTGGGCTTCGATCAGGCTCAGGTTGGCCGCGCCGATCCGCTGCAGGTAGATGCTGTCCCGGGCGACCTGATTGGGACTCCGGCTGGCCAGGTAATCGGCCAGGCGGGCGTCACCACCGCGCTCGTAGTAGTCGCGCAGCCAGGTGGCCAGGCGCGAACGGCGGCGCTCGATTCGCGCCGCCAGTTCCGCCCGATCGGCCTCGAATCGGCCCAGCTCGCGGGCCACGGACTCGAGCTGCGCGCGCGTCTCACGGACACGACGCCCGGCCGCCGACAGGGCTCGCCCGGCCTTCGCCAGATCGTCTTCAAGCGTCTTTTGCCGCTTCTCATCACTGCCCAGCGAGCGCTGCAGTGCGGTGATTCGACCCTGCAGTGCTTCCAGGTCGGCGCGCGAGCGATCGATGTCTTCGGCGGCCGCCATGGCTGGCAGCGTGACCAGGGCGATGACCACGGCCATGCTGCGGCAGCAGCGGGCCGCGCGGATGGAAAAACGCCCCGCGGCCGGACCGGCGGGGCGCCTTCTGGTGCGACTCACGGGCGCGATCAGCGTGCCTTGCCCTGGCCGGCGACCGCAGCCTGCGCAGCCTTGATCGTGTCTTCGTCCGCAAGGTAGTAACTCTTGATCGGGCGGACGTTCTCATCGAGCTCATAGACCAGCGGCTGGGCCGTCGGAATGTTCAGCCCCACGATATCCTGGTCGGAGACGCCATCCAGATACTTGATCAGCGCGCGCAGGCTGTTGCCATGGGCGGCAATCAGGAGGCGGCGGCCGGACAGGATCTGCGGCACGATGACGGTTTCCCAGTACGGCACGACGCGGGCAACCGTGTCCTTGAGGCACTCGGTACGCGGGAAGGCGCTGCGGGGCAGCGACGCATAGCGGGGATCGCGGTCGGTGATCCGTTCGTCGCCCGCGTCGAGCGCCGGCGGCGGCGTGTCATAGGAGCGGCGCCACACGAGGACCTGATCGTCGCCGAACTTGGCCGCCGTCTCGGCCTTGTTGAGGCCCTGGAGGGCACCGTAATGCCGCTCGTTGAGGCGCCACGAATGCTCCACCGGCATCCACAGGGCGTCCATTTCTTCGAGGACAATGTTCAGCGTCTTGTTGGCGCGCTTGAGAACGGAAGTGAAGGCCAGATCGAAAGCAAAGCCCTCGTTGCGCAGCAGCTGGCCCGCGGCGCGGGCCTCGGTGACGCCGGTCTCGGTGAGGTCGACGTCGGTCCAGCCGGTGAATCGGTTTTCCTTGTTCCAGGTGGATTCGCCGTGGCGGAGTAGAACGATCTTGTACATAGGGGATGAGTCAGATGGGTTTGAAAAGGGGGCCTGCCGGCCAGACGCCGCCTCGCGAGGCCGAGCGCGTGCCGGTCGGAAAAGTGATATTTTATAGTATTCGACCCTGCACCCGCGGTGAAACGCATCGTGAACACTAAGGCCATCATCGACCTGATCGACAAGCAGGAGCACATTGAGACTGCCGCCCGCGCGCTCAAGGCGATTTCGCACCCGCTCCGCCTGAAGATTCTCTGCGTCGTGGGCGATGCGGAGGCGTGCGTGCAGGAGATCGTCGAAGCGGTCGGCACCTCGCAGAGCAACATCTCCCAGCACCTCGCGATCCTGCGCGACAAGGGGGTCCTGCTCACCCGCAAGGATGCCAACCGCGTCTATTACCGCGTCGGAGATCAGCGCACCCTGCAGCTCATCGTACTGATGCGTGAGGTATTCTGCGGCGTACCGGCCGACAGACACTAGCAACCCGACGGAGCGTCGATTGGAATTCCTTCAGCAAAACTGGCACTGGGCCGCCCTGGCCGTTGCCAGCGGCAGCATGCTGCTGTTCCAGATGATCAAGGGCAAGAGCCCTGACGAACTCAACCCGGTGGAAGCCACCCTCAAGATCAATCGCGAGGACGCGGTCGTGATCGACGTGCGGACCTCCGACGAGTACGTCAAGGGACACATCCCCAATGCCCGCAACGTGCCGCTGGGTGACCTCGAAAAGCGCAGCGGCGAGCTGATCAAGGAAGGCCAGCCGCTGATCCTGTGCTGCGCCACAGGAGCCCGCTCGGCCGCCGCCCTGGGCACCTTGCGCAAGGCCGGCGCCGAATCGGTATTCAATCTGTCCGGAGGCATCCAGGCCTGGGAGCGCGCAGGCCAACCCCTCACCAAGGGCAAGAAGAAGCGATGAGCGCCCGCGTTCGCATGTATGCAACGGGAACCTGCCCGTTCTGCATCCGCGCCGAGGGCCTGCTGAGGCGAAAGGGCGTCGAGATCGAGAAGATCCGCGTCGACCTCGACCCGGCCCGTCGCGAAGAGATGATCGCACGCTCCGGCCGTCGCACCGTCCCCCAGATCTTCATCGGCGAGCGCCACATTGGCGGCTGCGACGACCTCCACGAACTTGACCACGCCGGCGGACTCGATCCGCTGCTTTCCGGGGACGCCGGTTGAGCGCCCCACCCCACATCACTCCATAGCAGGTAGGACTCATGGCCGAAAACAACCAGCCCGTATTCACGATCGAGAAGCTCTACGTCAAGGATCTCTCCGTTGAAGTGCCGAACGCACCGGCAGTGTATCTGGAGCGCGAGAACCCCCAGATCAACGTGCAACTGCGCACCGACGGCAAACAGGTCGGCGAAGGCATCTACGAGGTCGTCCTGACGGTGACGGTGGCGGCCAAGCTGGCCGAGGACAAGACCGTCTTCCTGGTCGAAGTCGCTCAAGGTGGCATCTTCCAGATCCGCAACGTGCCCGAATCCGACCTTGAGCCCATCATGATGATCGGCTGCGCCAACATCCTGTTCCCGTATGCCCGCGAGACGGTCTCCGATGCGGTGACCCGTGCCGGCTTCCAGCCCGTCCTGCTCACGCCGGTCAACTTCGAAGCCCTGTACCAGGCCCGCCAGGCGCAGGCCGAGGGCGCCGCGCAGCCCGCCGCCGAGACGCCGGTCCAGTGACGCTGCGCAACCGTTTCGCCGCGGCGCTGTTGCTTGCCGCGGTGGTACCGGCCACCGCGGCCGAGTTCAAATCGGCCGCGGTACCCGCCATCAGCTACGACGCACCGTCCGAATCCGGTCGGAAGGTCGCCATCGTCCGGCCCGGCACCCCGCTCGAGGTAATCGTCGGTCTCGACAAATGGCTCAAGGTGCGCGACGTCAGCGGCGCCATCAACTGGATCGAACGCCAGTATCTGGCCGATCGCCGGACCGTGCTGGTCAGCGTGCCGCGCCTCGTGGTTCGCACAGATCCGGCAAAGGATGCACCGACGCGTTTCGAGGCAGTCAAGGATGTGGTGCTCGAACTGGTCGAGGCACCCCGCTTTGGCTGGATCAAGGTTCGCCACCCTGACGGTGACACGGGCTATGCCCGCGCTGTCGAAGTCTGGGGCCTGTAGCGGCGTGAAGATTGGAGTCTTCGGAGCCGGCGCCTGGGGCACAGCGCTCGCGCTGGCCTACTGCGACGATCACGACGTCACCTTGTGGTCCTGGCGGGAGAGCGAAGCCGCCGAGTTGAAGGCGGATCGCGAGAACCGCCGCTATCTGCCGGGTGTTCCGCTGCCCGCCGAGCTGCGCGTCACCAGTGATTTCGAGCAGGCCGCGCTCGGCGCCGATCTCCACCTGATCGTGACGCCACTGGCGGGGCTTCGCGACGCCGTCCGCCGCTTGAAGGGGCTCGCGCCCGGCACGCCAACCCTCTGGGCGTGCAAGGGATTTGAGGCCGACACGGCTCGCCTTCCCCACGAGATCGTTCGCGAAGAGCTGGGCGATGATGCACCCTGCGGTGCACTGACGGGACCGAGCTTTGCCGCCGAAGTCGCACGCCACATGCCAACCGCCATTACGCTGGCGTCGAGCCGAGACGGCTTTGCGGAGCACTGGATACACGAACTGCACCGCCCCACCCTGCGGCTCTACGCCAACAACGACGTGATCGGCGCCGAGGTTGGTGGTGCCGTCAAGAATGTCATGGCGGTCGCGGCGGGCATCTCGGACGGCATGGGCTTCGGCCTCAATGCCCGGGCCGCGCTGATCACCCGCGGACTGGCCGAGATGTCACGGCTGGGCGTCTCGCTGGGCGCGCAGGCCGAAACCTTCATGGGCCTTGCGGGCATGGGTGACCTGATCCTGACCTGTACGGGAGACCTGTCGCGCAACCGCCGAGTCGGGCTCGCGCTCGCCGAGGGCAAGAGCCTGGCGCAGATTCTCGAGGGCCTCGGACATGTCGCGGAGGGCGTTAACACCGCCCGCGTTGTCGGTCGACTGGCGGCAAGGCATGGCATCGAGATGCCGATATGCGAAGCCGTTCATGCCGTTCTCTTTGAAGGTGTCGACGCCCGCGGCGCCGTCAGCGACCTGCTCGCCCGCGACCCGCGCAGCGAATAGGCGGCCTCGGCGGACGATCAGTCGCCTGCCGCACCTGAAAATCCCAGTTGCCGCCATGCTTCGAACACCACGATGGCAACGGTGTTGGAGAGGTTGAGGCTGCGATTACCGGGCCTCATCGGGAGGCACAGCCGTTGTGCCTCCGGGAAGCGGTCGAGGACGTCGGCCGGCAGGCCAGCCGTCTCGGACCCGAAGACGAAAACATCGCCCGCCTGATAGGGCACGCGATCGAAGCGCGCCCGCCCGCGAGTGCTGAGCGCGAACGCACGGCAATCCGGCAGGCTCGAGAGGCAGGCCGACAGCGAGTCATGAACCGTCACCCTCGCAAGGTCGTGATAGTCGAGGCCGGCGCGGGCCAGGGAGCGGTCGTCGAGCGAGAAGCCGAGCGGACGGATCAGGTGAAGATGGGCACCCGCGTTGGCCGCCAGGCGAATCACATTGCCCGTGTTGGGCGGGATCTCGGGTTGGTGCAGGACGATATGGAACATCGCCTCGATGCTACAGAAATGCGCCACCAAGTGCAGCGATACGGCTCATTGGGCCTGAGGTCTGAGGACATGTGTCTGGCGGTCGCGCCGTGGTCTGCCGGGTTTGAGGACAAGGCGCGCCTCCTTGCCTGGGTGACCCCAGCCCAAGGGGTTGAGGCTGTGAGCCTGCGCGATCCGCCAAGCAAAGGTCCACAGGCCCTAGTGGGCCGGCGTACGGGCCACGACCGCATTCCGGACCGTCTCCACCCCCGCGGACTTGAGGACATGCGCCAGTTCCGCCAGCGTGGCCCCGGTG
Organism: Rhodocyclaceae bacterium; assembly: GCA_050303815.1. Classification (GTDB taxonomy): domain Bacteria; phylum Pseudomonadota; class Gammaproteobacteria; order Burkholderiales; family Rhodocyclaceae; genus Cognatazoarcus. The sequence goes on along the minus strand of JBNLCM010000155.1, from coordinate 7,144 downwards.
GTCATCACGTCATCGACAACCAACACGCTGCGCCAGGGCAAGGCAGACGGCACGACAAAGGCGCCGCGCAGGTTGCCTCGGCGAACCGGCGCGCTGAGGCCCGCCTGGGCCGGGGTGGCACGAATCCGCTGCACCGCATCGCGAACGAGCGGAACGGCCAGCGCCGATGCCAGCGGACGGGCCAGTTCCACCGCCTGGTTGAATCCACGTCCGCGCAGCCGGACCGGATGAAGCGGAACGGGAAGCACCGCCTCGCACTGCCAATCGGCCTCGAGCCGCTCGGCCAGCCGCATGCCAAGCCAGGGCGCGAGCTCCAGCGCGCGGCCGTACTTCAGTCCCTGAACCAGCTGCGGCACGGGGAACGCATAGTCGAACAGCGCCACGCTGCGTTCGAATGCCGGCTGCGATTGCAGGCAGGCGCCACACTCGCCAGCGCCCGCGACCGGGACCGCACAGCGCGGACAGGCCAGCGCCTCGGACCACCGGGGAAGCTCGGCGGCGCACGGCTTGCAAACCGGCCCGGCGCCGTGCTCGCGCCCGCAGAGGAAACATTCGGCAATCCACCCGGCACGCACCCGTGCAACGAGCCGGCCGACCGTTCGAGAACTCAGGTTTGACAAAATATTGTGCAATCCGGGACCATTGGTAATTTTGAATTACGGAAGCCTTACAAGGGCCAAGAACCATGAACTCTACCGAGGCATCAATCACCCTGCACTCGCCCATCCGCCCCCCGGCCGGTGAACAACGCTGGTCAATCGAGGATGTGCAGGCCCTGTTCGACCTGCCCTTCAACGACCTGCTGTTTCGCGCGCAGCAGGTGCATCGTCAGCATTTTGATCCGAACGCCATCCAGCGTTCCACATTGCTCTCCATCAAGACGGGCGGCTGCTCGGAAGACTGCGGCTACTGTTCCCAATCCGCCCGTCGTGACTCGGGTGTCGACCGGGAGCCGGTGATGCCCGTCGACGAGGTTGTCGCGAACGCCCGAGCAGCCAAGGACAAGGGCGCCACCCGCTTCTGCATGGGGGCCGCGTGGCGAGGCCCGAAGGACAAGGACCTCGACCCCGTGATCGACATGGTCCGCGAGGTCAAGAAGCTGGGCCTAGAGACATGCGTGACCCTCGGCATGCTCAAGGAAGGACAGGCGGAACGGCTCAAGGAGGCCGGGCTCGACTATTACAACCACAATATCGACACATCGCCCGAAAACTACCCGAAGGTGATCGGAACCCACACCCTTCTCGATCGCCTGGAGACACTGGACAAGGTCCGCACCGCCGGCATCAAGGTGTGCAGCGGCGGCATCGTCGGCATGGGCGAGGGCCAGCGAGGCCGCGCCGCGATGATCGCCGAACTCGCGAACATGGAAACGCCACCCGAGTCCGTACCGATCAACAGCCTGGTGCAGATTGAAGGCACGCCGCTGGCCGGCGCGGAGAAGGTCGATGCGTTCGACTTCGTTCGCACCATTGCAGCCGCGCGGATCACGATGCCGACCAGCTACGTCCGCCTCTCGGCCGGCCGCGCGGAGATGAGCGACGAGATGCAGGCCCTGTGCTTCCTGGCGGGAGCCAATTCGATCTTCTACGGAGATCGCCTGCTCACCACCGACAACCCCGATGCGGATCGCGACGAAGCCTTGTTCGCCCGCCTGGGCCTGCACGGCGCCTGATGGCGGATTCGACGCTTTACCGCATCGATGCGCGGGCCGTGAGGCGCCAGTACGGCCGACGTGCCGACTCGGCCCCCAGCGTTGATGCGGTCGCGCGCGAGGTGGCCAGCCGCATGCTGGAGCGCTTCGACTACATCCGTTTCGATCCGGCGAGCATCCTCGACCTCGGCTGCGGCCACGGGCCGGACCGCGCGGCTCTCGGCCAGCGATTCGCCCACGCGCGCATCGTCGGTGTGGATGCCGCCGTGCCCATGCTGCAGCGCCAGCACTCGCCCGTTGGCGGCCTGCTCCGGCGTCTTGTCAGCCGCGGTCGCGAACCCGAACTGGTGGGCGCAGATGCGCGCGCGCTCCCCTTCGGCCGGGCCAGCTTCGACATGGTGTGGTCGAATCTGATGCTGCAATGGCTCGACGATCCTGCGCCGGCCGTGGTCGAGATGCACCGCTGTCTTCGGGTCGATGGCCTGCTGATGTTCTCGGCCCTCGGCCCGGACTCGCTCAAGGAACTCCGAGCTGCCTTGCCCGAAACGCGCGTCCACCGCTTCATCGACATGCACGACATTGGCGATGTCCTGGTCAAGGCCGGTTTCGGCGACCCGGTGATGGACATGCAGGTGGTCACGGTCACCTACGCGAGCGTCGACAGCCTGCTCGCCGACCTGAGGCTTGGCGGCCACGCCAATGCGCGTGCCGACAGGCCCCGCGGGCTGCGCGGACGGCAAAGCTGGCAGGCAGACCGCGAACGGATCGAGGCCGGCCGCCAGGCAGGCACGCTGCCCCTGACCCTCGAGCTTGTGTTCGGCCATGCCTGGAAGGTGCCACCGCGCACCGACGAGGAAGGCCGCGCCGTCGTGCGGTTCGCTGAACGGCCAACGCGATGACGCCCGGCCCAGTCTGGCTGTTCGACCTCGACAACACGCTGCACAATGCCAGCCACGCGATCTTTCCGTCGATCAACCGGCAGATGGCCAGCTATATCCAGCGGCATCTGGCGCTCGACGAGGCTGAGGCTCAGGCCTTGCGGGAACATTACTGGCACCGGTATGGCGCCACGCTGACCGGGCTCGTCCTTCACCACGGCACCGACCCCGCCCACTTCCTGCGCGAGACCCACCAGCTGGGCGACCTGGCGCCACTGTTACGTTTCGACCGACCGATCCGTCGCGTGCTCCGCCGCCTGCCGGGACGCAAGGTGATCTTCTCGAATGGCCCACGCGACTACGCCCTCCGGGTCGTGTCGGCCATGGGTCTCACCGACGTCATCGACGACCTGTTCGCAATCGAGGATATGCGCTACCACCCGAAGCCCAGCATGGCAGCCTTCCGCCGGCTGCTCGCCGTGCTGAGGGTTCGGCCGGGGCGCTGCATCCTGGTCGAAGACAGCGCGGCCAACCTGCGACCGGCGAAGCGGCTCGGCATGCGTACGGTGTGGATCAGCCGCGAGGTGCGGCGTCCCCCGCACGTGGACCTGCGGCTCGACAGTGCACTGGCACTCGGACGAGCCGCTACACGCGCCCAGGGGCCTCTGGCAGCGGCCTGATCGGGCAGCTCATTCCGCCTTCAGGGCGCGAGCCGCGTCCAGCGCAAAATAGGTCAGGATGCCGTCGGCCCCGGCACGCTTGAAGCACAACAAGCCTTCCAGCATGCAGGCCTCCTCGGACAACCAGCCCTGAGCCGCTGCGGCCTTGAGCATGGCGTACTCGCCGCTGACCTGGTAGGCGTAGGTGGGAACCTGGAGTTCGGCTTTCACGCGTCGAACGATGTCGAGGTAAGGCATGCCGGGCTTGACCATGAACATGTCCGCCCCCTCGGCAATGTCCAGCGCCACCTCCCGGATCGCCTCATCACTGTTGGCGGGGTCCATCTGATAAGTGTACTTGTTCCCGGCCCCGAGGTTGCCAGCGGACCCGACAGCGTCCCTGAACGGACCGTAGTAGCTTGAAGCGTATTTGGCCGAGTAGGCCAGGATGCGCGTGTAGATGTGGCTCTGACCATCCAGTTCGGCGCGGATACGTCCGATCCGGCCGTCCATCATGTCGGACGGAGCGACCACGTCAGCGCCCGCTTCCGCGTGGCTCAGCGCCTGTTTCGCCAATGCCTCGAGGGTTTCGTCGTTGAGCACGTAGGCACGCGGATCCTTCGGGTCGATCAGTCCATCCTGCCCGTGGCTGGTATAGGGGTCGAGCGCCACGTCGGTAATCACACCCAGTTCCGGGAATCGGGATTTCAGCGCCCGAACCGTTCGCTGCACCAGCCCGTCCGGATTCCAGGCTTCTTCGGCACCATCGCTCTTGTAGTTCGCCTCAATGACGGGAAACAAGGCCAGGGCAGGCACGCCGAGTTCGCAGGCCTGCTCGGCAACACTCAGCAGCTTGTCGATCGACACCCGCGACACGCCCGGCATCGACGGAACCGCCTGCTCCGCACCTTGACCGTCAAGGACGAAGACCGGATAGATCAGGTCATTCGCACTCAGCAGGTTCTCCTGCATCAGACGGCGCGAGAAGTCGTCGCGGCGCATGCGGCGCATGCGGGCCGACGGAAAGGCGGGCGTTGGTCTCATGGTCATCCTCTTTGCATCCAAATGAAAACGGTGGAACTTACCCGGGAGCCGACACCTCTGACAGCACAGATGGTGCTGAGCCGTCTCCCGCTTCACCTCCCTGAGCGGGAGCCTCGACACGCGTCGAGGCCTTTCGACCCCCGGCAATTTCCCCTTTTGCCGGGGGTTTTCTTTGCAGGTTCTATGCCTGCGATGGCTCACCCGCGCCGAGCCAGCTGCCGACGATCCGCTCGACTTCTTCGCGGCCTGTCTTCTTGAGACTGGAGAACAGCTGGCAACTGACTTGCGGCCCCCACGGCGCGAGGGCCGAACGCACCTGCGACAGCGTCCTGGCCGCTTCGCTGCGGGTCAGCTTGTCGGCCTTCGTCAGCAGGACGTGGATCGGGCGCCCGGTCGGCGCGAACCAGTCGAGCATCTGCCGGTCAAGCGGCTTGAGGGGATGGCGCGAATCCATGATCAGGACCAGGCCAATCAGGTTCGGGCGAGTCCGCAGGTAGCGCTCGAGCAGCCCCTGCCACTGCAGGCGCACCTTCTCCGGCACCTCGGCATAGCCATAGCCCGGCAGATCGACAAGTGCCGAGCCATCGCGCAAGCGGAAAAAATTGATGAGCTGCGTCCGCCCCGGTGTCTTCGAGACGAACGCGAGCCGCGTATGGGATGCGAGCGTATTGATCGCGCTCGACTTGCCCGCATTGGACCGCCCAGCGAACGCGACCTCCATGCCATCGGGGTCGGGCAACCCATTGGGATTGGCAACCGAGATTTCGAATTGCGCGTTCTGGAAGAGGGACATGGGGACGGTCGGGAGAGAGCCGCTCGGAGCAGGAAACCGTCCGTAGGGCGGGTAAAATGTTGTGCGGTGGTATACAATAACTGGTTTGAGAATTCCAATCACGGCTTTCGAGGACACCATGATCAAGCGTTCACTGCTGCTTTCCCTGCTGCTCGGCGCGGGAAGCGTTCAGGCCCAACACAACGGCGCTGCGCCGGACCTGGAAAAGGCAAAGCAGACGGCAGAAACCATCTGCGCCGGCTGCCACATGGCCGATGGAAACAGCATGCTCGCAGCGAACCCGAAGCTCGCTGGACAGCATTCGACCTACCTCTACAAGCAACTCGCCAATTTCAAGAGCGGTGAGCGTGCCAGCCCGATCATGGGCGCCATGGTTGCCTCGCTGAACGACGACGATATGAAGGGCCTCGCGGCCTACTTCTCGTCGCAGACGCTGAACCCGGAATCGGCCCGCAACACCGACTCGCTGGCCGCCGGGCAGAAATTGTGGCGCGCGGGCAACCTCGAGAAGGGGATCCCCGCCTGTGCCGCTTGCCATGGCCCGGCCGGCGCCGGCCTGCCGGCCCAGTACCCGGCCCTGGCTGGCCAGTTTGCGGAGTACATAGAAACCCAGCTCAAGGCCTTCCGCGCGGGCGATCGGGCCAATGATCCGAGCCGCATGATGCGCGACATCGCCATCAAGATGACCGACGGAGAGATCCAGGCCGTGTCGGACTACGCCGCCGGCCTGCGTTCGAACATCAAGTAAGCCGCCTGCCAGGCCCGCACGTCAAAAAAGGCGCTCCCTTGGGAGCGCCTTTTCTTCTTGGTCGTTCGCCGGGCGCTTCGCCCGGCACGGTGCCCGCTCACCGCATCATGCCGGGCAGCATCCCCTTCATGCCGCGCATGAGCTTCTGCATGCCGCCTTTGGAAAACTGCTTCATGACCTTCTGGGTCTGGCTGAACTGATTGAGCAAGCGATTGACTTCCTGCACCGAAACCCCCGCACCCGCCGCAATGCGACGCTTGCGCGAGGCCTTCAGGATCTCCGGCTTGGCTCGCTCCAGCGGCGTCATCGAGTTGATGATGCCTTCGATACGACCCAGGGCCTTTTCCTCGACGCCCCCCTGCAGCTGACCGGCCGCCTGGGCGAACTGGGCAGGCAGCTTCTCGAGCAAGGAGCCGATTCCGCCCATCTTGCGCATCTGCAGTAACTGGTCTTTGAAGTCGTTGAGGTCGAAGCCCTTGCCCGACTTGAGCTTCTGGGCGAACTCGCGCGCCTTGTCCTCGTCCACACCGCGCCGGGCCTCTTCGACCAGGCCCAGGATGTCGCCCATGCCCAGGATGCGGGACGCCATTCGTTCCGGGTGAAACTCCTCGAGCCCGGCGAGCTTCTCGCCAATCCCCGCGAACTTGAGCGGTTTGCCGGTGACGTGGCGAACGGACAACGCCGCGCCACCTCGCGCGTCGCCATCGAGCTTGGTCAGCACGATGCCGGACAGGGGCAGGGCCTCGTTGAAGGCGCGAGCGGTATTGACCGCATCCTGTCCCAACATCGCATCAACCACGAACAGGGTCTCGACCGGCTTGACCGCCGCGTGGAGCGCACGGATCTCTTCCATCATCGCCTGGTCGATGGCGAGACGGCCCGCGGTATCCAGCAAAAGGACATCGTAATGGTGCTTGCGGGCGTAATCGACGGCAGCATTGGCGATATCGACCGGCTTCTGGCCCACGGACGACGGGAAGAAATCCATACCAGCCTGCGCCGCGACCGTCTTCAGCTGCTCGATGGCCGCCGGGCGGTAGACGTCGGCGGAGACCGCCAGCACCTTCTTCTTCATCCGCTCGCGCAGCAACTTGCCGAGCTTGCCGGTGGTGGTCGTCTTGCCGGCGCCCTGCAGGCCGGCCATCAGCACGATGGCAGGCGGCTGGGTGGCAAGGTCGAGGGCGGCATGGGTGCCCCCCATCAGTTCGGTCAGTTCGCGATGCACGACCCCGACGAGGGTCTGGCCCGGCGTCAGCGAGCCGATCACCTCCTCGCCCACGGCCTTCTCTCGGACCTTCGAGACGAAGTCCTTGACCACGGGCAGCGCGACGTCGGCCTCCAGGAGCGCCATGCGCACTTCGCGCAGGG
>JBNLCM010000154.1:0-32595 GCA_050303815.1 Rhodocyclaceae bacterium | reverse complement strand
CCGCGACGGCGGCGAGAAGGTCGAGGTGGTGGTTCGTGCCCACCCCGAAGTGCTGGTGGACGTGGCTGGCATCCTGCAGCGCCAGGTGACGCTCGCGGACGGAAGCCGCGTGCCACTATCCACCCTGGTGGACGCCGAGCCACGCACCGCCAAGGGCTACATCCGGCACTATGCGCTGAAGCGAGCGATTACCGTCGAGGCGGACATCGACCCGGCCGTGACCGACACGCTGAGTGCGAACCAGGCCCTCAAGAGTGCCTGGGGCGAACTGCAGCCTCGTCATCCCGCGGTCAGCCTGGATTTTTCGGGTGAGCTGGATGAAATCCAGGAAAGCATCGATGCCATGATCAAGCTGTTTGCCCTCGGCGTCGGGCTGATCTACCTGATCCTCGCCACCCAGTTCCGCAGCTACTTCCAGCCGTTGATGATCATCTTCGTCACGGTACCGCTGGCCTTCACCGGCGTGGTGCTCGGGCTGATCGTGTCTGGCAACCCGATGTCCCTCTACACCATCTATGGCCTGGTAGCGCTCACCGGCATCTCGGTCAATGCGGCGATCGTGCTGATCGATGCGGCCAATGATCGGCTGAAGCGCGGCATGGGCGTCCAGCACGCGATTGTCTACGCCGCGCGCCGGCGGGTCGTTCCGATCCTGATCACCTCGGCGACCACCATCGGCGGCCTGTTCTCGTTGGCCGTCGGGCTCGGCGGCAAATCGCTGATGTGGGGGCCGGTCGCAGCCAGCATTGTCTGGGGGCTGGGTTTTTCCACCGTGCTGACCCTGTTCGTGATTCCCCTCGTGTATCTCACGTTTATGCGGAAAACTGCGCGCAAATTGCACGCAAACAGTGCATAAGCTCCGCCATTTTGTCGTCATGACGACAAAATGGAATCCATCATCAAGACTTCACGAGAGTGGGCCTATAATCCGGGCTCGATCAACACTTGCTGGGCTTTTTCATGAGTTCGATGGTTGCACCCGAAGCCGCCGCCGTCCGTTTTGCGGGGCCGATGAACTACCGGATCGAGGGCGACATCGTCCACCTCGAGGCCGACCTCCAGATCTGCGACGCGGATCGTGCCAACGGGGCCGACTGGTCGCTCCAGTTCTGGACCGACGAAGGCGGGCCGGCGATCCGCATCGCCGATTTGCCGCTCGGTGCCCTGAACGCAGCGCAGGGTGCGGTGATCCCGGTCGGTGGATCGGCGCTCGCCATCCTGCCGGCTGGCCAGGATCCCCGCCCGGTCGCCTTCCGCCTGGTCCAGACCGGTACCGACGGGGACGCGCAGCACGATTTCGCCCCGTTCGCCCACGCCCAGGCCTTTGTCCTGCCCTACCTGTCGGGGGCCGTCGGCTACCGCTTCGAGGGTGACGAGGTCGAGCTGACGGTCGACGGCGTGGTGAATCCGCGTGACGCCGGCAACGTGAGCGGCACGCTTTCGCTGGAACTGTGGGCATTGCCGACGGCCTACGAGGGCGGCAGCTTCCAGGGCGCCCCCGTCGCGGGCATCCAGATCGGTTCGCTGGGTGGTCAGGAAGCCCTCGGTGCCATGTCCTTCGGACTGCCCGCGGCATCGCTGCCGCCGGGCGAGTGGCACCTGACCCTGATGCTGCGCGAGTGGACTCCGTCCGGTTTCGTGACGCGCGATTTCACGCCCTTCGAGCAGACCTACGTGGTCGAGGCCCCGGCCGTCAAGGCAGCTGCGGCGCCGGCCAAGGCCGAGCCCGCCAAAGCTGCGCCGGCCAAGGCGGAGCCCGCGAAGGCTGCGCCGAAGGCCGCACCCGCTGCGAAGCCAGTGGCCAAGAAGCCTGTGGCTGCGCCCCAGAAAGCGGCTCCGAAGAAGGCTGAGGCGCCGGCAACCGTTGCCCTGAACAGTGCCAGCGTGGCCGAGATCGCAGCCCTGAAAGGGGTCTCGAAGAAGCTCGCCGAGGCAATCGTCGCGGCACGGCCATTCAAGAAGCTCGACGACGTTGTCGGGGTCAAGGGCCTGGGGATCAAGCTGTTCGACAAGCTGAAGGGTCAGATCACGCTCTGATTGCGGCGAACGCAAGAGCAAGGCAAGACAAAAGGGCCGCGAGAGCGGCCCTTTTTTCGTGTCTGAGGGGGCGACGCCTCAGGCGCAGAGACGTCCCCCCCTGAGCCGCAGCTGCTCGGCGCCGCCGACGAGCTCGGCCATGCCCTGCAGGGCGTCACCCAGTGACCAGCGCCGGATTCCTGCAATCGACAGGAAGCGCGTTGCCGCGGCCAGATCCTCGAAGAGGGTGATTCGGCCGTCGCTGGAACACAAGGGGCGCGATGCGAGCGAGACGATCATCCGGATACCGTTGGCAACCGGGATCGGATGGATCTGGACCTTGGCTCGGTGATCGAGCGCGGCGCGAACGATTTCCAGCCAGGTTGCGGGCCGTGTGATGGGCGCGATGGTCTCCTGCATGTGCGGTTCTCCTCCGATATTCGTGCGATCCGTGCGTGCCTCTGAGGGCACTTCGGAATGGTTGAATCGTGATGGGTTTCGGGTCCGGGCGCCATACCGGGGTTCCCGCTGTCTTCCGGGGTTCCACGGAGTTGCCTTGATCGTCAGGATGCCATTGGCGTGTTACAGATCGTCGTGCCCTCGAAGTGCCGGAGGGTGCCCGCCGCGACGGTACAATGTCGGCCTCAACGAATTGCCGAGATGGCCGGGTGGATGTCATGGAAGTGAAGGTCGAGTGCAGGGGCGAGCGGATCGGCGAGGCCGCCCCGATGCTGACGCAGGTGCTGCATACCTTGATGGCGCGCATCCTCGAACGCGACGCGGACCTCGACCTGTCCGCCCTCGAGAAGATCACCGTGGCCGAGGATTACGCGGCCGCGATCCACGAGGAAACCGGCGAGGCGAACGCGGCCGGTGTGGTCCGCGCGGTCCATGGCGAGTCGGCGGTGGGCCTGGTGATCGACGGGGCACACATGGCCGCGGCCCTGGCCGGCGACGCGGAGCAGGTGGCCGGCTTCGTCCATCTGTTCCACCGCGAACTGTGCCGCATCCACGACGCCCGGGCCCGGCTCGGCCAGTCCGACGCCCTCGAACTGCTCCTCGGGTGCGAGTACGACCGACACCTGCTGCCGATTGCCGAGTCCATGTGGGCCGAGTACTTCTCGACCCGTCGCTCGGTGTGGTCGCTGCCGCAGGGATCGGACCTGTTACTGACCCATCTGGCCGATCTGCTCGAGGCGCTGCCAGCGGCGATGAACGAAGAGATCGTGTTGCATCTGGCGAGCAACGACATCGATGGCCTGTTCCTGCGCAGCGCCGGTCGCATCGCCCACCTGGCGCAGACGATGGCCCACTGCCAGGGCTACCTCGCCGGCCTTGGGCAGCCGCTCTCCGAAATGGCGCCGGAATACGACGCCCTGGTGGCCGGCGGCCCGCTTGCAGCCGCGTGGGGCCCGCTGGTGCGGCGCCTCGAGACCCTGTTTGCCAGTCCGTCGCGCTCGACGGAGTCGATCTACCTTGCCCTGCAGCCGGACGTGGTGGCGGTGTTCGGCGCGCTCGGTTTGTCGATCCGCCGGTCGGAGGATGGCAGCGTGTGGGTCGACGCCATGCCGACGGTCACCCAGGGTCCGACCCAGTAGGGCACCCTTGAACGACGCCTTCCGCCGCGGTGCCCGAGAGGGGTTCCACGCTTTCCTGCCCCTGTCGGTCGGGCTGGTGCCGTGGGCCCTGGTGACCGGCGTCGCCATGCGATCGACCGGGCTGTCCGTTCTCGAGTCGGTGGGCATGAACCTGATCGTGTTTGCCGGCACGGCGCAGTTGGGCACCCTGCCGCTGATCGGGGCCGGCGCACCGCTGTGGCTCATCATGGTCACGGCCCTGGTCCTGAACCTGCGCTTCGTGATCTTCTCGGCGGCGCTGGCGCCCGCCTTCGAGCGGGTGCCGCTGCTGCAGCGTCTGTTGTCGGGCTACCTGCTGGTGGACGGCGTGTTCGCCGTCGGCGCGGAACGCATGCTGGCCAGCCAGGACCGGGACTGGCGGATGGGGTTCTTCCTGGCGCCGTCGGCCTATGCGTGGGTGTTGTGGCAGGTCTTCGTGCTGTGCGGGGTGCTCGGCGCGGACAACCTGCCCAAGGACTGGTCGCTTGAGTTCATGGCCACCATCGCGCTGATCACCCTGCTCGTGCCGATCGCCCGCGCCCGGCCCATGGTGCTGGCCGCCCTGGTCGGGGGACTGTCGACGGTTCTGCTGCGGGGCATGCCCCTGAAGCTCGGCATGATTGTGGGCATCGTCCTCGGCATTGGCGCGGGTTTTGCCGCCGAGCGCTGGCAGGCGCGCCGGGCGAGGCCATGAGCGAGGGCCAGCTCCTGTCGGGAGGGTGGCTGTGGCTGGCCTTCCTGCTGATCGCCCTGGCGACCCACGTGCCGCGGGGCAGCTTCATCGTCGCCGGTAGCCGGGTGCGCCTCCCGGATGCGGTGCAGCGGGCGCTCCGCTACGCGCCGGCCGCCGCGCTGGCGGCCCTCGTGGCGCCCGACATGCTGCTGGTCGACGGCGACATTGACCCCTTCAACCTGAAATGCCTCGCCGGGCTGGCCGCGTTTGTCGTCGCCTTCCGCTGGAAGAGCCCGTGGCTGCCCTTCCTGGTCGGCATGGGCATCGTCTGGCTGGGCCGTCTTCCGGCCTGAGGCCTGAGCGTCAACCGGCGCGCTCGCCCGCGGCAGCCAGCAGCTTGCGGTCGATGTGGTCGATCGTTGCGCAGCCGCACAGGGCCATCGCGATCTCCAGTTCGTCGCGCAACAGGCGGATCACATGGGCGACGCCCATCGCGCCGGCGACAGTCAGACCGTGGATCTGGGGGCGCCCGATCAGCACGGCATCGGCGCCCAGGGCCAGGGCCTTCAGGACATCCGTTCCTCGTCGGATGCCCCCATCCACCAGGATGCACAGGGCGTCGCCGACCGCGTCCGCCACCGCCGGCAGGGCCCTCGCGGTTGTCACGGCCGTATCGAGGGTCCGGCCTCCATGGTTCGAGACGATGACGCCGCGGACGCCTCGCCGTTGTGCTTCGCGGGCATCGTCGGGATGCAAGATGCCCTTCAGCAGCAGGGGCAGTCGTGTGGATGCACGCAGGCGCTCGATGTCATCCCAGGTCGGCGCCCCGGCCAGCAGGTCGTCGATCCCGGCACTTCCGCCTCGCCCCGGCCCGCGCGGGGGCAGGCCGGCCAGGTTCGGTGCGCCGACGTCGGGTGGCAGGCGAAAGCCCGCTGCGCGTTCGCGGTCGCGTGCACCGCTGCAGGGGGCGTCGACGGTCAGCACCAGCGCCTCGTAGCCCGCTGCCTCGGCCCGTGCGACGAGCTCGCGGTTGAAACCCGGGTCGTGCTGCCAATAGAGCTGGAACCACAGGGGGCCTCGGCCGGCGTCGGCCGCGACGACGGAGGCGACCTGCTCCAGCGAGACCGACGACTGGGTGCTGAGCACGAGCCCGGCCCCCTGAGCCGAGGCGGCGCAGGCCGTGGCGATCTCCCCGTCCGGGTGGGCGAGGCGGTGGTAGGCCACGGGCGCCAGCAGGATCGGATGATCCATTGGGCGGTCGAGCAGCCGGCAGGCCGTGGCGCCGCCCCGGACCGGGCGCAGCACCCGCGGGACCAGGTCGATCCGTTGCCAGGCGGCTGGGTTGTCGCGCAGGGTGATCTCGTCGCCGGCGCCGCCCTCGAAGTAGGCCCGCGCGTTGTCGTCGAGCTGCTGGCCGGCGCGTACCGCATAGGCGCTCAGGCTGACGGGCAGGGCGTCGGTCGTCATGTCAGGTGCTCGCCCACATGCGGAGCAGGTTGTGATACGTGCCCGACAGGGCCACGGTCTGGGCGTCGTCGCCGCGGGCTTCCCGCAGTTGCATCAGGGCCATGTCGAAATCGAACAGGAGGCGGCGCTGCTCGTCGCTGCGCACGAGGCTCTCGATCCAGAAGAAGCAGGCGATCCGCCAGCCCCGCGTGACCGGGGTGACCTCATGAACACTGGTGCCGGGGTAGAGCACCGCATGGCCGGCGGGCAGCTTGACGCCCCGCGTTCCGTAGGTGTCCCGAACCCGAAGCTCGCCGCCCTCGTAGGCCTCCGGGTCGTTCAGGAAGACGGTGCACGAGAGGTCGGTACGCACCCGCTCGCCGCTTTCCGGATCGAAGCGGATCGCGTTGTCCACGTGCTCGCCATAGGAGGGCGTGTCACCGCCGTATCGGTTGATGCGCGGCGCGAAGAGGCGCTTGGGCAGTGCCGCGGTCAGGAACAGCGGGCTGCTCTCGACCGCCCGGACAACCGCTTCGGAGACGAAGCGCGAGGCGTCGCAGTCGAGGGGCAGCTGCTGGTTGTTCTTCGCCAGGATCGCCTGCCGCCCCGCGCTGAGGCCCCCCGCCTGCCAGGGCGCGCCCCTGAGCAGTTCCTGCGCGGTGGCCAGTTGCTCGGCGCTGAGGACATCGGGAATCTGCAACAACATGAGGGCTCCTGCGAGTAAGGAAAAAGAGCCCGCCGCGACGGGCGGCGGGCAAGTCCGGCGGCTCAGAACTTCAGTGAAGCCGTCACCTGGACGGTTCGGCCGGCACCCGGGATGTAGTGGCCGGGGTAGAGCTGGTCGGCATAGAGCTTGTCGAAGACGTTGGTGAGGTTGGCCTTGACGATGAACGTCTCGGGAATCACCGTGTATTCGGCCATCAGGTCGACCGTCGCATAGCCGGGCGCGTACCAGCCCGGATTGCGGTTGGGCTGCTGCCGGCTGCGGAAGTTGACGCCGCCGCCGGCGCGCAGATCGTCGGTGAAGAGGTAGGTGGTCCATACCGTGCCCGAGTGCTTGGGCGTCAGCGACGGCCGCTGCCCTTCCTGTTCGCCGCGCCCGCTCGGCGCCGCCTTGTCGATCTTCGCCAGGGGCATCCACATGTACGAGCCGTAGATTTCCCAGCGTGCGGTCAGGTAGCCGCTGAAGTCCCACTCGAAGCCGGCCGCGTGACGTTTGCCGGACAGCACGGCGATGTCGAGTAGCGGGTCCGTGTTGCGCTCGTTGAGCTTGGTCGAGCGAAAGATCGCGAAGCGGTGGGTGAAGCGCCGGTCGGCGGTGTCGATGCGCGCGCCAATCTCGATGTTCTGGCTCTTCTCCGGCGGGGTGTCTACGGTCGCCGCGTTGTACGAATAGGTGTCGCCCGAGGTGTTGAACGAGGTGCCCCACGAGGCGTGGAAGCTGTGGCGGGGCGTTGGCTGGTAGAGGGCGCCCAGACGGTGGCTCCACTTGTAGACGCTCTGCTCATAGGTGGCTGTGCTGTCCTCGGCAACCGTCCCGCCGCCGCGGATCTGATCGCCGGCATAGGCGAAGCTGTCGTATTCGCCGCGCATGCCGTCGTAGCGGGCACCGGCGAGCAGTTTCCAGTGCTCGGAGACCGACACCAGATCCTGGGCGTAGATGCCGAAGGTGTCCGCGGTGAACTCGCTGCGCACGCCCAGCAGGCGGCTGTCCTCGTCCACCGAAGCGCCGTCGCCGGGCGTGCCGACCGTGGTGTTGGGCTTGCTCAGGTCGACACCGCCCTGGGCCGCATTGAGGGCGAAGAAGACCTGCTTCTCCTCGCGCGCCACGTCGACGCCGGCAAGCACCGCGTGTGTCAGGCCGGCCGCCTCGAAGCTGGACGACAGGTCGCTCTGGGCCTGCACGGTCTCCAGGTCCTGGATCTTGATGTGGGTGCCGCGGCGCAGGACCGTGGCGCCGCTCAGCGTCGCGAGGCTTGCGGCCTGGCCATCGGGCTGGTCGTCCGCGCCGACAAAGCGGATCGCTCCGGAGCGCAGGTCGCGGTCGTAGTGGCCCTTGCGCACGGTGGTCCGCAGTTCCGTCCGGCTCGAGAAGCGGTGGATGTGGGTGGCGGTGAAGTAGGTGGCGCCGCTGTCGTTGTAGTCGCTGTCGAGGCCGTAGCTGGTGTCGGGGTCGAGGGGCATCAGGCGCGTCTCCGAGGCCGGCGAGTCAGCCCGCGGGCGGATCCACGGAATGCCGTAGTTGATGCCGTTGTTGGTGTCGAGGTGGAAGAATCCGAGCTGGAACTCGTCGCGGGTCCCGATGCCCCAGTGGAAGGCGCCGGCGACACCCTGCTTGTCGATGCTCGCGCCAGCGCCATTGCTGTCGGCCCTGGCGTGCATCAGGTTGATCCGGAAGGCCGCGTTGTCGCCGGTCTTGCGATTCAGGTCGGCTACGACACGGCGGTAGTCATGGCTGCCCAGCGTGAGGTCGATCTGGTTCTCGTCGATCAGGCGGGGCGCCTTGTTCACCTGGTTGACGGCGCCACCGGTGGAGCCGCGACCGAACAGCATCGAGGCCGAGCCGCGCAGCACCTCGACGCGGTCCATGTTGAATGTGTCGCGGTCGTAGAAGGCGGGGTCGCGCACCCCGTCGACATAGAGGTCGCCGCTCTGGGCCAGCGGAAATCCCCGCAGGCGGATGTCCTCCTCGCCCCCTTCGGCGGCCTGGAAGGTGATGCCCGCCGTGTTCTTCAGCACCTCCTTGACCGTGTCAAGGTCCCGCTCGTCCATCAGTTTCTCGGTCACGACCGTGACGGACTGGGGAATGTCGCGAAGGGCCTGCTTGCCCTTGCCGATACGGGTCTCGGTGGCACGCAGGGTTTCCTTGCCGCTGGGGGCCTCGCGCTGGTCGCGGACGACGACGGTGCCCAGGGTCTGGTCGCCGGTGACCGCGTCGGCGGCCTGGGCTGCGCTGCCTACCGATGCCGCGAGCATCATGGCGCCGAGGGGCAGCACGGCGGTCTGGTTGCGGCCGGTTCGGCGGGGTGTGTCGCGCCGATCGTCATTCCTGTGGGCGGGCGGGGTCTTCATGGTCTCTTCTCCGGTCGAGGTGCGCGCGGGGTGGCGCGCGGCTGTCGTAGGTGGCTGGCGACGAACGACCAGAGGCCCTTCTGGCTGGCTTCTTTGCAAATGCGGCGCAGGCGGGAGGCGGGTCGCCAGGCGACCGGCCCCTCGCGCTGGGTCGGGTGATTCAGGGGACGGCAACGCCGTCCCGGGAGGACGGCTGGGCGGGTGCCGAACCGGGCAGCGTGACGAATCCGATCCGCCGGATCCCTGCGCGTCGCGCCGAGGACATGACCTCGGCCAGGCGCTGGTAACGGGTTTCCCGGTCCGCGCGCAGGTGGAGCTCGGGCTGGGGTGTGCGGATGGCCGCCGCCGCGAGCCGGTCCGCCAGCGCCGAGCCGTCGATCGGATTGTCGTTCCAGTACAGCGCGCCCTCGCCGTCGAGGCTCAGGGTGACCGTGTCCGGATCCGGCTCGTCCGGCTGGCTGCTCGCTTCGGGCATGTCGATCTTGATCGCGTGGGTCAGCAGCGGCGCAGTGATCATGAAGATGATCAGCAGAACCAGCATCACGTCCACCAGCGGGGTCGTGTTGATGTCCGCCATCGGGGCACCGTTGCCTCCGTGGTCGAATCCTCCGAAGGCCATCACGCGACTCCCGGGGCGACCGGACCGGGCGCGGTCGCCGCCGCTGCCGACAGCCGGACACCGTGGGCGGGCGCGAGGCGGGCGCCCGTCGTGTAGTAGGCGTGCAGGTCGTGGGCGAATCCGTCGAGGGCCGCGAGCTTGAGTCGGTTGTCCCGCGTGAGCGTGTTGTAGGCGAGTACGGCCGGGATGGCGACGAACAGGCCGGCGGCCGTCATGATCAGTGCCTCGCCCACCGGCCCCGCGACCTTGTCGAGGGTGGCCATGCCCGAGGTGGCGATGCTGGCCAGGGCGTGGTAGATGCCCCAGACGGTGCCAAAGAGGCCGACGAAGGGCGCGGTCGAGCCGATAGAGGCCAGCACGGTGAGGCCCGACTCGAGCCTGGCCGTTGCCCGTGAGATGGATTGGCGCAGAGCCCGGGTCAGGAACTCGTCGAGGCCGAGCGCTCCGCCCAGCGACCCCTGACCATGGCGATGATAGTGTTCGACCGCGCTGTGCGCCTGGCGGGCCACGCCATGAAAGGCGCCGCCCGGCGCCGTGCGGGCGAGGAGCTCGATGCCGGCAGCGACGTCGCGTGCATCCCAGAAGGCTGCGGTCGCGCCGTTCTCTCGACGGTGCTCGAGGCTGCGTACGAGACGGGCAAGGATCAGGTACCAGCTGACGATGGACATCAGCAGCAGCGCCAGGGCAACGGCATGGCTGACCGCGTCGCCCTGGGCCCACAGGTGGGCGATGTCGAAGGCGCCGGCCGTCGGGGTTGGGGTGGGATGCATGGTCTTACTCCAGGGTGAAGGCAATCGGGACCTGAACCCAGCTGGCGACCGTTTCGTCGCCTTCGCGCGCGGGCACGAAGCGCCATTGCTCGACGGCCAGCAGGGCCGCGCGATCAAGCCGGGGCGAGCCAGAGCCGCGCAGCAGCTTGACCTCCGCTGCCTCGCCGCCCGGGGTGACGCGAACCCGCAGCAGCACCGTGCCCTGCTCGCCGAGGCGGCGTGCCAGGGCGGGGTAGGCCGGGCGTGGATTCGACAGGTAGTCGGCGTCGAAGCGCGCTTCCGTCCGGCGCGCCACCGTCGAAGGCGCGGGCGCGGGCGCGGCGGGCGCGACCGCCGGGGCCGCCGGGGCGAAAGCGGAAGGCGACGGCGGCGGCAGGTCCAGTTGGGGAATCTGCAGGCTCGGCTCGGGCGCCGCTGGCTCGCGCGGCACGGTCTGCGTGCGTGGCTTTGGTCTGGGCCTCGCCTTCGCCATCGGCGCAGGGGCTTCGATCGGCGGAGGGGGTATTTCCCGCGGCGGCTCCGGCTCGGCCGTCGCGGGCGGTGTCTCGGCGGTACGCGGCGGGCTGGCGGGAGCCGGCGCCGGCGGGGCCACGAAGACGATGTCGATGACCTCGTCCGGCATGGCGGGGCCGGCGGATGTCCGACTGGCATCGGCCAGCCAGGCAATGGCGGCCAGGTGGGCGAGCGCCGTGAGGGGAAGGAGCCACCAGCGGTGGGGCTCGCCCGCCGGCGGGCGCGCGGCGCGCCGGGCCTGGGCCGCGACGGGCCGGCGGCGGGGCGCCGGCGCGCCCACGCCGATCGGGAACGCGAGGTCGGCCGAACTCACCGTCAGGCCCTCGCCGGCTCGGGCTCGTGGGCCGCCGAGGGCGCCGGAGTGGCGTCATGCCCGCCGATAAGCGCGCCCATGGCGAAGGCCGCGACCAGCACATAGGTGATCAGGCGGCGAAGGGGAAAGGGGGTGGGACGGGGGCTGTGAACACCCATTGCGAGCTCCGTAGGCAAGCCGGTGAATCAGGGGTCGGCTGGCTCGCCCGAAGCGCGCGGGCTGGCTGGCGGGGCGCGCCGTGGCGCGCCCGGGGAGGCAGGTTAGCTGCTCGCGTGCATGTGCGATTGCAGGTAGTTCTGGATGCCGACCTTCTCGATCAGCTCCAGCTGGGTTTCGAGCCAGTCGATGTGCTCTTCGGTGTCCTCGAGAATCTCCTCGAGGATCTCGCGCGACACGTAGTCCTTGTGCTCCTCACAGAGCGCCACGCCGGCCACGAGATCGGTCCGCGAGCCGAGCTCGAGCTTGAGATCCCCCTCGATGCATTCCTTGACGTTCTCGCCGATCATCAGCTTGTTCAGGCTCTGCAGGTTGGGCAGGCCCTCGAGGAACAGGACACGCTCGATCAGCTTGTCTGCGTGGTGCATCTCCTCGATGGATTCCTCGTACTCGTGCTTGCCGAGCCCCTCAAGGCCCCAGTTCTTGTACATGCGCGCATGCAGGAAGTACTGGTTGATAGCAGTCAGCTCATTGGTGAGTTGCTTGTTCAACATCAGGATGATTTTCTTGTCGCCTTTCATACAGCCTCCGAGAGCATCAGGTTGGGGGAAGAGAAATGCAGGGTATGCGACGCGGCCGTGTCCCGGGCCTCGGCATCGCGGAGGCATTGCCGTGCGCAACCTGCGCACCGGCCACACTCTTCGATGATGCCGAGATCGGTACGAAGGTCGCGAAGGGAACGGGCGCCGTCACGAATGGCCTCATGGACCTCACGTTCGGTCACCGCCTTGCATACGCATACGTACATAGTCTAGTCCCTCAAACCCGCTCGATTCATTTCGTCAGGATCAATTTGCCCAGTCTCGTCTCGCGCAGGGCATAGCGTTCTCCCTTGTGCTCGATGATCAGGCGACCTCCCGGGCGCAGCAGATCCGCGCTGCTCACCACGCGCTCCCCGTCCCGGTCGGCTTCGGCGCGAGGCTGGCCGCTGGCGGCGGGGTAGCGGGGCATTTCCGGCTTGCTCATGGCTGTAATAAAAATGCGAATGATTCGCATTAAAAAGCCATCGTGTGGTCGTGTCAAGCCCGCCGTGCGCCGAGTCGCGTGGATACCTGCCGTGTCCCGGCCGGAATCATGCGATATTCGTGCCATGACTCCCGGCGCGGTCGCACGTCGCGATGCGCCCCTACCCTGACGAGGAGAGAGCAGCATGGCGTTCGTGATTTCACCACCGCCGCAGGCGGCGGTTCCGGTGGCCGGCGGAGCGGACCAGTTTCCCGTGAGGCGCATCTTTTGCGTGGCACGCAACTACGCGGCCCATGCCCGCGAGATGGGGCAGGATCCGGACAGGGAGCCCCCATTCTTCTTCAGCAAGCCGGCCGACGCCGTGTTTGTGGCCGGCGGCGGCGAGGCATGGCCCTATCCGTGTGCCAGCCAGGAAGTTCACCACGAGTTCGAACTGGTGGTGGCCCTGGCTGCCGGTGGTCGCGACCTGGACGAGGCGCAGGCGCGCGATTGCGTCTGGGGCTACGCCGCCGGGCTCGACATGACGCGGCGGGATCTGCAGGCCGAGGCCAAGCAGAAGGGCCGGCCGTGGGATGTGGCCAAGGCCTTCGACTACGCAGCGCCGATCGGACCGATTGTGCCGATCAGCCAGACCGGATGGCTCGACGCCGGACGCATCGAGTTGTCGATCGACGGCCAGCTGCGCCAGCAAGGCGACCTGTCCGACATGATCTGGTCGGTCACGGAAGTGCTGATGTGCCTGTCGCGACTGTTCGAACTGAGGCCGGGCGATCTCGTCTTCACCGGAACGCCCGAAGGCGTCGGCCCGGTGGCGCTCGGCCAGACGCTGTCAGGCCGGATCGCCGGGCTGCCTCCGTTCGAGCTCGTCGTGGGGCGCGGGCGCTGACACCGACGGGCAGCCGTCACCTGCGTCAGGACGGGCCATCCGCCATACCAATGCCCACAGCCCCTAGTCGCTTATCCGCAGCAGAATCCGGAGGCCCGACCCGATCTCGTCGCTCGGCAGATAGCCGATGGCGTTCGGGTCGTCGACCAGCCATTCGTGGACCTGGGCGGAAGACTCCGCCTGGCGGGGTGGCAGGGCGCGTCCGGTGAATACCTGGCGAGACCAGTTGGCGCGGGTCTGCACCGGGTTCTTGCCCGTCAGGCGCAGGTAGAACGCATCCCGGACGGGGCCCGGCGGCAGATCGATCAACGTGACCGCCCGGTTGTCGGGCAGCGTGGTCGTTCGACCCAGATACAGCCGCTCGGCCTCGTCGCGGGTGATGGCGCTCACTTCGCCCTGGTCGCCGGAGACGATCGCGATCTCCGCCGCGATCCCGAGCACCGAGGGCAGGATGGCGGCGAACAGGGCGACGATCTGTTTGGCGCGAATCATCGTCGATTCCGCCTAGAAGCTGGCATCCAGCGAGAGTGACATGAGATTCAGCCTGCGTTTGCTGAACTCGATCACGCCCGAGTCTTCGACCGGGAAGAAACTGCCCAGCGACTGGTCCGCGATCCGTACCCGCGAGAACTCGAGCTTGATGGCCGCGTGGCGGTCGAAATCCCACCGCAAGCCGGCGGTCAGGCTGGACTGCGCCGAATTGCGGGTCGCGTTGAACAGATCGAGGGCCGACTGCAGCGGGGGAATCGCCGACAGGTCGGCATCCGCCGCGGGACTGTCCTGGGTCTGGCGCGCAAGGACACCGTAGGCGGTCAGTGGCCCGAGGCGCCGGCCGAGTGTCAGCTCCCAGCCATGGGCGGTCGGGATGTATCGATTCACCTCGCGCCGCGCGAACTCGGCGATGGCGAGGTAGCGGCCGTTGTCCCACTGCAGGCCCAGCGCGTCGAAGCGGGCATAGCCGTCGTCGCCGGACATCTCGTCGGCGACCTGGCCAAATCCGGCCGACCTCAGGGCCTGGCTGACACCCAGATAGACCTGATCGTTCCAGGGCAGGCTGAATGGCGATTCCGCGTGCCCAAGGTGGAGCGAGAAGTCGTTGCGGAACAACGCGAGGTTGAGCCCGACGATGCGCTTGAGCTTGGCCCGCCGGGTCCGGAGTTCGAGCAGGCTGCGACCGATGAAGGGGCGTACCTCGACGTCGAAGCCGTTGACCCGCGAATGCCACATCAGGTCAGCGCCGTCGAGGTCGCTGAACGGATTCAGTCCATAGACCTCGGTCGGCGGCCGCACCCAGATATTCGCGTAGTTGATCCAGATGGACTCCGAGAACATGAAGAACGGTGCCCGCATGCGGCCCAGGCGGAATTCGAGATCGGCCAGCGGAGCGAAGCGCACGAAGGCCCAAGCGAGGCGGGGGTCGACGTGGCCCGACTGGTCTTCACGGAGGATGGCCTGGGCGGTCAGGTCGAAACCCGCGTCAAAGCTGCGGCTTGCCTGTACGCCAAGGATCGAGTCCGCGCCGAAATCCGGCCCTTCGCGGCCGGGCATGTTGATGCCGAACCGCAGCAGCGAGGCCTGCTCATCCGTCGCGCGAACCACGCCCACGGTACCGAAGCCGGACAGCCGCCAATCGCCGGAGTCGGCGAACGCGGGGGTATGCCAGGCCGCCGCGGCTGCTGTCAGGCAGGCGATGAATCTGCGTGTGATCCAGTGTCTCAAGTGACAGCCTCCCGTCCCGCCAGCCCGGGACCGATCTCTTCAGGCGGACGCGGTTTCGAGTAGAGGAAGCCCTGCCCGAAATCACAGCCGAGCTCATGCAGCAGGGCCGCCTGTTCCTCGGTTTCGATGCACTCCGCGACGACCGTCATGCCGAGGTCGTGGGCCAGTTCGATGCTGCGCCCAACGATGGCCCGCAGGCGTTCGTCCTCGGTGATCGAGCGAACGAAGGAGCCATCCAGCTTGATCACGTCGCAGGGCATCGTATGCAGGTAGGACAGGGCCGAGAAGCCGGTACCGAAGTCGTCGATGTAGACGGCCATGCCGGCCTGTCGTAGCTCGGTCAGGATCTCGGTGGCGCGACCGTCCGGATTCGCCAGCGTGCTCTCGGTCACCTCGAAGCAGAGATTGCCCGGGGCGACCTCCTTGTCCTGGACCATTGCAATGATCTCGGACGCCAGGTCGCGCCGGGCGAACTGCCGTGCCGAGAGATTGATGCTGACGGGGGGCGAGCTGCCGTGCTGTCGCTCCCACACCTTGATCTGCGTGCAGACCTGGCTGACCACCTGCATGCACAGCAGGTGTACCAGGTCGAGCTGCTCGGCCAGGGGAACGAAGTGATACGGGCCGAGGATGCCCTCGGTCGGGTGCTGCCAGCGCACGAGGGCCTCGAGGCTGCGCAGCTGGCGGTCGCCGAGCCGGACGATCGGCTGGAAATGCACGGCCAACTGGCCCTTCTGAAGGGCTTCCCGGAGTTCGGCCTCGCGCTGCAGGTTCTGCATCGTGCGGACATGCATGTCCGCCTGGAACAGGGAAATGGGGTGGTCACTGTCCTTGCGGGCCTCGTTCAGCGCGTTGTCGGCGTCGCGCAGCATGGCCTCCGCCTCGAGGTGCATGGCGCCCGACAGGGCGATGCCGACCCGAATGTCCGGATAGACGGTCTGTCCCGCCAGCGAGGCCGGCTTGCCGAGCTCCGTGCGGAGCCGGTCGGCGAGCTGGTGGGCGTCGTCGTCGTCGAGCACGCTGTTGAGCAGCACGGCGAACTGGTCGCCACCCAGCCGCGCTGCCACGTCGCCCTCGCGCAGCACCTTGCGGATGCGCTCGGCGGTGATGCGCAGCAGGTGATCCCCGCTGGCGTGGCCCAGGCTGTCGTTGACCAGGCGGAAACGTTCGATCTTCAGCACCATGACGGCGAACCGGAAGTCATCGCGGCGCCGGACCTGGCCCAGTGCGCTCTTCAGATGGGCCAGCAGCAGGCCGCGATTGGTCAGGCCGGTCAGGCTGTCGTAGAGGGCGTCACGCATCAGGCGTTCTTCCGCCAGCTTGCGCTGATGGATGTCGCTGATCGAGCCGGCCATGCGGAAGGCCCGGCCATCGGCTTCGTGGCGCTGGGCGACGCCGCGGACAAGCACCCAGCGGTGCGTGCCGTCGGGCCAGCGGATGCGATGCTCGATCATGAACTGGGGTGTCGCCCCCTGGAGGTGCTCGATCAGCTTCTGGCGATACAGCGTCTGGTCGTCCGCGTGGATGGCGTCGAACACAGAGCGGCTCTCGATTTCGTCGTTGCCCGCGGCGAGGCCGCAGATCTCCCGGAATCGCGGCGCGACGTACAGGCTGTCGCCGTCGATGTCCCAGTCCCACAAGCCGTCATTGGCGCCGTTCATGGCCAGCTCGTAGCGCTGCTCGCTCTCCTTCAGTGCGGCGGCCGTGCGCTGGAGATCGCCGATCCGGTCATTGAGCTTGCGCGCCATGATGTTGAAGTCGCGGGACAGCTGGGCCAGCTCGTCGTTACCGGTCTCCGGCAGGCGGTGGTCGAGGCGACCTTCTGCGATGGCGCGGCTGCCCTTGAGCAGGGCAGCGAGGTTGCGGGTCAGGAAGTAGCCGATGCCCGACAACAGGAAGAAGGTCAGGAAGATCTCCGATGCCGCGATCAGTGCCCCCTGCTTGAGAATGTCCTGGCGTGCGGCGCCCAGCACCGACGCCGACACGCCGAACTGCAGGAACCCGACTTCGTTGCCGGGCAGCAGCAACGGACGCCTGACGTGGATCACCTTGCGGTTCAGTGCCTCCGCCAGCCCGGTCTCGTCGGCCGGGTCGGGCGGCGGCAGGGTCAGCAGGTCAGGCATCCCGGCGGACAGCAGCGGCTGCTTGTCGGCCGACACGATGCGGACATAGACCAGACCCTCTCCGGCCTCGGAGAGCAATTCGCCGAGCGTGTCCTGGAGAACCGAGTAATCGCCCCGCTCGCCGTACGCCGTCGCGACCGTGTGGAGCATGATCGCGTTCTGTTCGACGACGGTCTTGAGGCTGGCGTTGGTGGCGTCGTCCATCAGTCGCACGCTGTTGAACAGCAGCAGGCTGAGGAGAACCACCTGCACGGCCGTACTGGCCAGCAGCAGTCTCAGTCGAATGGAGAGTTGGGGTACGAAGTTGGGCAATTCAGTGGCCTGGCGGTCGGGGTCGGGCTTCCGGTGTCACTGCTTGGCATGTTCCATTGTCATGCTGAATACGGATATTCCAGTGGGAACTTTAGATTGTCGGTCGAACTCATGCGGTCAATCCTGGCGTGCCAGCCGCCCGACGCCCGAGGATCGCGCGACTCGGCCCTCTCGGGCAAATGTCTCGACGTGGCTTTCGATGGCATCCGGGTCATACAGGTAATTCACCATCATGCCCCAGGACTGGCGAATCCCCTTCTCCGAGGTGTCGCCGAGCCAGTTGAGCCGCTCGATGCGGGCGCCATTGCCGAGGTGGAAACGGGCCACCGGGTCATACGGCAGGCCGCCCTTTCGGGCGTTGACGAGGTAGCGGGCGGCGAGGCGTGTCAGGGGCGGTCGGAGCCATTCGGACAGGGTCGGGTCTTGCCAGGTACCGGGATCGTCCAGCAATTGCGCGAAGAGGGGAGAGTCCGCATCCGGGATGCCGGCCGCGACGAGGTGCTTCCAGTCCCGGTCGTCGAACGCCGAGGCCACTTCTTCGGGGTGAGCGCCCGCCCACGCCCGGAGCTGGGGAATCGGCGACAGGGTGGCGAAGGTACGCAGGCCCGGGAAGTCGCGCTTGAGGTCTTCGATGACCCGCTTCAGGAGAAAGTTGCCGAACGACACGCCCCGCAGGCCGACCTGGGTGTTGCTGATCGAATAGAAAATGGCCGTGTTGGCGCGACCAGCATCCTGCACGGGCGCCGACTCGTCGAGCAGGGGCTGGACGTGGCCGGCCAGGCCCTCGAGCAAGGCGACCTCGACGAAAATGAGGGGCTCGAGCGGCATTCTCGGGTGGAAGAACGCGTAGCAGCGGCGGTCCGAATCGAGGCGATTCTTCAGGTCCTGCCAGGAGCGGATCTCGTGCACGGCTTCGTACTCGACGAGTTTCTCGAGCAGGGCCGCAGGCGACTGCCAGGTGATCCGTTCGAGTTCCAGGAAGCCGACGTCGAACCACGCCGACAGCCGGGCCTGAAGCTCCCGGTCGAGGGCCTGCAATTCGGTGTCATTCCGCAGGAAGCGCAACAGATCGACGCGCATGTCGACGAGGAACTTCACTCCCTGCGGGATCGCGTTGAACTGCGTCAGGATGCGGATGCGCTGGGAGCGCATGGCCGCGCGCAACTCGGCCTCGGCATCCCACTGAGTCGTGCTGCCGACGGTGCTCTGATAGCGCTCGTGTGCTGCCGCGACACGGGCCGGATCCGGCCCGAACTCGAGCGCGATGATCCGCAGGAAGGCATGACGGCCGGCGTCGTCGAGCTTGAGGTAGGTCTCCGCGAGGCGGGCGGCGCGGTTGCGCGTCGATACTTCGCCGCCGAGACCCTCGGCGCACTCGTGCAACTGGCGCCGGATGCCGTCGAGCACCTTCTCCGCCGGCGCCTCGTCGAGCCCCACCAGCGCGCGCATCCTGTCGAGGCCGCGACTGACCAGACTGGCAACCACCGGATGTCTCCCCCCGTGTAGTCGTTGGGCGTCAGGCGCCCGGATGCCGCCATGCTACAGCATGGGAATTACCATGCCGTGTGGCAAATTGCCATAAAGGGTAAGGTTTCGCGCCAGGAGGGCGGGTCAGCCCGCCCGGGCCGATCCGTGGGCGTGCCGCAGGAGCAGGGCGCCCGCCAGCACCATCGGCACGCACAGCCACTGGGCGGTGCTCAGATCGAAGGCGAGGCCGGAGAAGATCCCGGGATCCGGCGTGCGGAAGAACTCGGCCAGGAAGCGCAGCGTGCCGTAACCGATCAGGAAGACGGCCGAGACCGCCCGCAGCGGGCGCGGGCTGGCCGAGTAGACCCACAGAATGGCGAACAGGACCAGCCCCTCGCCCAGCGCCTGGTAGATCTGGGACGGGTGCCGTGCCACGGCGTCGACATGTGGAAACACCATCGACCAGGGCAGGTCGGGCGGCGCGGGGCGGCCCCACAGCTCGCCGTTGATGAAATTGCCGATCCGCCCGGTGGCGAGTCCGGTGGGCACGAGCGGGGCAATGAAGTCGGTCACCTGCCAGAAGCCGCGCCCCGTGCGCCGGCCATACCACGCCATGGCCACCAGCACCCCCAGAAAGCCCCCGTGGAAGCTCATGCCACCCTTCCAGATGGCGATGATCTCGGCCGGATGCGAGATGTAGTAGCCCGGTTGGTAGAACAGCACTTCGCCCAGGCGGCCGCCAATGATGACCCCGAGCACCCCGTAGAAGAGGAGATCGTCGATCTGGCGCGCATCCCAGCCGAGTTCGGGGCGACGCGCGGCGTGCCGACGGCCCAGCACGACGAAGAGGGTGAAGGCGGCCAGGTACATCAGGCCATACCAGCGGACCGACAGGGGACCGATCGCGATCGCGACCGGGTCGAACTGGGGGTAGGTCAGCATGCGGCGGTGCGGGGCTACTCGAACTGCTTGCGGAAGCTCTCGAACTCGCTCGTCAGCCAGTCCACCTGCTGGCGCAGCCGCCGCAGCTCTTCCTCGAGCTCCGCGACCCGGCTGCCCCGCGGTGCAGCCAGCGACGCCACGCCTTCGGCGGCCTGGTCGGCAAACTCGTCGCCCGACATCAGGTGCATGTGACGCGCCTCCTTGGTGCCGGGTGCCAGCGTCAGGGTGCGGACCATCGGCGGGTACTTGTCGGCCAGATGCTCCAGCACGGATTCGACCTCGCCGACGTCCTGGAAGCGGTGCATGCGTTCGCAGCGGCTGCGCAGCTCGCCCGCGGTCTGGGGGCCGCGCAGCATCAGCATGGCAAGCACCGCCTGCTCGGCCGGTGGCAGCGAATGACGCAGGCGCACCAGGTGTTCGTACTTCGCGACACGGGCGCTGGCCGAGTCGCGGCGGCTCACGAGGCGCCGCTCGATCAGGCTGTCGACCGCGTCCTGGACCGCCGAGTCGGACAGCTTCATGACCGGGTCGCGGCCGGTGAGCTGGTTGCAGCCGGTCGTGATCGCGTTGATCGACATCGGGTAGTTGTCGGGCGTGACGAAGGCCTTCTCGATCATCACCGCCAGCACCCTCGCTTCGATCGCGTCGAGGTCGAAGCCTTCTTCCTGGCTGTCCGTACCGCCGCTGTCGTCCTGCTCCATGCCTGTGCTCCGATCGGGGGGAGAACCATGATAGTACAGCGGCCTTTGCCACCGCCTCCCGCTCGCGGCGGGCTGAGGATAAACTAACGGATTGTTCCGCCGTGCCGAGTTTCCGGAGACCATCATGCCGACTTATCGTTCCCGTACATCCACTGCCGGTCGCAACATGGCCGGTGCCCGCGCCTTGTGGCGCGCGACCGGCATGAAGGACGGTGATTTCGAGAAGCCCATCATCGCCGTTGTCAACAGCTTCACGCAGTTCGTGCCCGGCCACGTCCATCTCAAGGATCTGGGCCAGCTGGTCGCGCGGGAGATCGAGGCCGCCGGTGGTGTCGCCAAGGAGTTCAACACCATTGCGGTCGATGACGGTATCGCGATGGGGCACGGGGGCATGCTGTATTCACTGCCCTCGCGCGAACTGATCGCCGACTCGGTCGAATACATGGTCAATGCGCATACCGCCGACGCGATGGTGTGCATCTCGAACTGCGACAAGATCACGCCGGGCATGCTGATGGCGGCACTGCGCCTGAACATTCCAGCCGTCTTCGTGTCGGGCGGCCCGATGGAGGCCGGCAAGGTCAAGTGGGAGAACAAGGTCATCGCGCTCGATCTGGTCGACGCGATGGTCAAGGCCGCCGACAGCCACTGCTCCGACGAGGAGGTCGCGGCGATCGAACGGTCGGCCTGCCCGACCTGCGGTTCCTGCTCCGGCATGTTCACCGCCAACTCGATGAACTGCCTCACCGAGGCGCTCGGCCTGTCGCTGCCGGGCAACGGCACCGTCGTGGCGACCCACGCCGACCGCGAGCGGCTCTTCAAGGAGGCCGGTCGCCGCGTGGTGGACCTGGCCCGACGCTGGTACGAGCACGAGGACGCGTCGGTCCTGCCGCGCACCATTGCGAGCTTCCGGGCCTTCGAGAACGCGATGAGCCTGGACGTCGCGATGGGCGGCTCGACGAACACCGTGCTGCACCTGCTGGCCGCGGCGCGAGAGGCTGGGGTCGACTTCACGATGAAGGACATCGATCGCATCTCGCGCGGCGTGCCCTGCCTGTGCAAGGTCGCCCCGGCCGTGCCGGACGTGCATATCGAGGATGTCCACCGGGCAGGCGGCATCATGGGCATTCTCGGCGAGCTGGATCGGGCCGGTCTGCTTCACCGCGATGTGCCCACCGTGCACAGCAAGACCCTCGGCGAGGCGCTGTCGCGCTGGGACATCATCGAGGCCCACGACACCAGCGTGTTCGATTTCTACAAGGCGGCCCCCGGCGGGGTGCCGACCCAGGTTGCCTTTAGCCAGGACCGCCGCTGGAACGAGCTCGACATGAACCGCACCGCCGGTGTGATCCGCGACCGGGAGAATGCCTTCACCCGCGACGGGGGCCTGGCCGTGCTGTATGGCAACATCGCCGAGAAGGGCTGCATCGTGAAGACCGCGGGTGTCGACGAGTCGATCTGGATCTTCCGCGGCCGGGCACGCGTCTTCGAGAGCCAGGACGCCGCGGTCGAGGGCATCCTGGGCGACCGGATCGAGGCGGGCGACGTGGTGATCATCCGCTACGAGGGTCCGAAGGGGGGGCCGGGCATGCAGGAGATGCTCTACCCGACCAGCTACCTCAAGTCCAAGGGGCTCGGAAAGTCGTGCGCGCTGTTGACCGACGGGCGCTTCTCGGGCGGGACGTCGGGCCTGTCGATCGGGCACGCCTCGCCGGAGGCGGCCTGCGGTGGCGCCATCGGACTGATCGAGGAGGGCGACATGATCGACATCGACATCCCCAACCGGCGCATCCAGCTGGACGTCAGCGATGACACCCTGGCGACGCGACGCGCGGCCATGAACGCGCGCGGCGCCGATGCCTGGAAGCCTGTCGCGCGGGAGCGCTACGTGTCACCCGCGTTGCGCGCCTATGCCGCCCTGACGACCTCGGCCGACACCGGCGCCGTGCGCGACGTCAGCCAGGTGGAGGGCTGACAGGCCGGGCTGGCCCACCGTCCTTTCCGACGCGTTGACGGACAGAACAATGTTCAAACGGCTGCTCCACTTCCTTACTGGCGCCCCGGCGGCGACTTCGCCACCCGCGCCCCGCGCCGCACCGACGCCCCGCGCGGACGGGCCGGCCGCGGTCGCGGCGCCGGAAGAGGCGCCGGAAGAGGCGCCTTCCGCCGCCGCGCCGGCAGCGCCTGCCGACGCGCTGCGGGGCGACGACGGCGGTGCGCTGCTGGCCCGCGCCGACGTGCTTGATCGTGGCCGTGCGCTCAACGGCTTCGTGTTCAGCCTGCATGAATCCGCTGCAGGCAAGGTCCGCGCCCGAACCCGTCGTTCGCGCGAGTTCCTCGACGAGCTCAAGGTCGGGACCCTGCTGGGCGGGGCGCTCGGCGTGCTCCGCTCGCGTACGGCCTACATTCCCGTCTGGGACGGCTTTCTGCCGAACCCGATGCTCGAGCGCCTGGCACCGACCGGCAGTGTGCTGGTCCTGCAGCCGGAGCGGGTCGATGCCGCCCCGGATTCGGGGCTCGTGCGGAGGGCCGCCGAACTACGCGATGCCGGCCTGCGCATCGCGCTCGATGACCACAGCGAGACGCCGTGGTTCGATGGTTTCGCGTCTGTCGCCGACAGCTTCGTGCTGGACAGTGCGAGGCGCCCGCCGGAGGAGCTGCGCCAACTCGGCTCGCGCCTGCTCCGCGTGGCGCCCACCGCGAACTGGCTGGCCTGGAACGTGGCCACCGAGGAAGATTTCGAACATCTTCAGCGCCTCGGCTGCGAGCGCTTCCATGGCGGCTTCGTCACCCACCGGGAGGATTGGCAGGGCCACCGCCTGCAGCCGCACTCGATGCGCGTGGCCATGCTGCTCAACCGGCTCCGAGAGGACACCGAGACCCGCGAGCTGGCCGCGGTGCTCAAGCATGACGTGGCATTGACCTACCGCCTGCTGCGCTACGTCAATGCCGCGGCCTGGGGGATCGACAATCCGATCACCTCGATCGAGCACGCTCTGGTCGTGCTGGGCCGGATGCCCCTGCGGCGCTGGCTGGCGCTGCTCCTGTTTGGCAGTGCGCGCAAGGATGGCGGTGCCAATGCCCTGATGGAAGTGGCGCTGACCCGGGCCCGCTTCATGGAATTGCTGGGCGCCGACCGGGTCGGCAAGGACGAATGCGAGCAGCTCTTCATGACCGGCCTGTTTTCCCTGCTCGACGTCATCATGCGGGTGCCCCTGGCGGATGCCCTGAAGCCGGTCAAGGTGCCCGCCACGGTATCGGACGCGCTGCTCCGGCGTGAAGGCCCGTGGCTACCCTACCTGCGGATTGCGGAGGCCCTCGAGGTGGGGCAGGCCGATGTCGTGGCCGAGGCGGCCGAGGCGCTGGGGCTGGGCATGGATGACATCAACCGTCGCCAGATCGATGCCCTGCTGTGGGTGCAGGCGTCGAGCGTGGCGCCCGCTGAGGCCGGCGCCACGGTCAGCTGAGCCTGCCTTCGCCCATTTCCGGGAACATCGGGCGTCGCGCCATGGTCGATCCGGTATCGCCCACCTGCGTGGAGGTTTCGGATGCGACCGATCGATACCGAGCCAACCTGGCCCGAGGATCCGGCGATCGTCGCCCTGTGGCGGCGTGCCGAGTCGCTACTGTGCGGCCTGGGCGCCGCCAATCTTACCGTTGCTGTCGTCGTCAAGCTGGGTGGCGCCGACCTGCATCCCCTGTTCTCGGATCCCGATGCGCCCCTGCTGTTCCTCGTCACCGGGTTCGGCTTGCTGGCCCACGCCGGTCTGTTGGCGGTGATGCGCTGGCGGCTGCGCTCGACGCCGGCATCGGGCCGTCGGCCACTGCGTCGCCTGCGGGGCTTCATGCGGCTGCCGATCCATGCCGACTACGCCGGGCAGCGCGGGTCGGCCCGCCTGCGTCGCCACGCACGGCCACTGACCCGGCGCCTGGCCGCGAAGCGACCGGTGGGCGGACGATGCCCCCGATCCGCGCCTCGCGAACCGGGCCATGGCGCCTGAGGGCGCCGCTGGCAAGCGCGCCACCGGGTCGGCTGGCCTTATGGCCGGTCCGCCGGCGGCAGCGCGAGCACTTGCGGATTGGCGCTGCCCTGGCCCCGGTCGAGACTGCGTCCGCCTTCGATCACCACCCAGCCATAGCGTCCCAGGTGCGGTAGCGGTCTCGCCGCCGCGGCCAGTGCCTGTGCGCTGCTGCCGGAGACGGCCATCAGCGGTTTGCCGCTGGCGAGCCGGCCGGCCCATGCCTGGACGTCGCCTCGGCCAGCGACCTTTGCAGGGCGCGGGGGGAGCGCATGCCCGGCCAGCCACGCGTCCACCTCGGGCGCGCTTCCGATCAACAGCAGCGGCCGGCGTCCCGGCCGCTCGCCCGGCGCGAGGCGCCTGGGTTTTTGATCGAGCAGGCGTTCGGCCAGTCGTTCGGCTTCGCGTGTCACCTGACTGTCTCCGAGCAGGACCAGCGCGGCGTTGCCTGCCAGGTTGATTTCACGCAGGACCGGCGCGGCCTCGGTCGGCGCGAGGCGGCGCAGCGTGCGGAACTCCGGGTCGAGGCTCAGTCGCGTGGTGCCGGCGGGCGGCACGATATTGACCTCGGGCCCGCTGATCCCGACGGCCAGCGACCTGTCGCCCTTGGCTGTCGACGCCAGTACCGGCACCCGGAGGGCATGATGGGGCGCACTCTGGACGAGCCTGACTGCACCGCCCTCGTGCTCGAGCCGCAGGGTCGGGAGGTCGCGCGAGCGCAGCCAGGGGGCGACGAAGGCCTCCAGCGATTCGCCTGCCTCGGCTTCGAAGGCGGCCTGCAATTCGGCCCACCCCGCAACCTGGAAGCGGTGCAGCCGCCAGAACCGGCGTATCGCCCGGTCGAAGGCCTCATCGCCGATCCGGTCGCGCAGCATCACGAATACCATCGCGGCCTTGCCATAGCCGATGGCGGCCGATACGCCGTGCCGGCGCGAGGTGAAGCGGGCGAGCGGCTGCCCTTCGCCGGGCGGAATTGCGGAGAGGTCCCGCAGCCATCCCATCCGCATGGCGGTGGCCTTGTCGGCGGAAGTTTCCAGTGCGTAGGTGTAGTCCGCCATGAACGTGGTCAGGCCTTCGCTCCAGTTGCCGTGGCGATAGTCGGGATACACGCCGTTGCCCCACCAGTTGTGGAGCACCTCGTGGCCGAGCGAGGTGCTGCGAATGAAGGGCAGCCGCAGGACGTCGACGCCCAGGTAGGTCAGGCTGGGCATGCCGAAGCCGGTCGGTGTGGGGCTCGAGACCACGCTGAAGTCGTCGTAGGGGTAGGGGCCGATCCATTGCTCGTAGCGCTGGAAGTAACCGCCGAGCGCGTCGAGATACGCTTCGGAGAGGTCGGCTATCCGGGCGTGGAACAGTGTGCGCAGCTTCAGCGTCCGGCCGTCCATGGACTCGATCGCGCGTTCTCGGACGACGTACGGGCCGGCGATCAGGTCGATGCCCGTGGCCGGCACGTCCATCCGATAGACCGTCCGCGTGAGGCCGTCGCTTTCCGCGTCCTCGACCAGCCGGCCGGGGACGATCGCCCGCTGGCCGGCCGGTACGTCGATCGTGACCCGCCAGCGCTGCAGGAGGTCGTCGTGGCCGACCTGCAACGACGGATACCAGCGCGACGACGCGGGCAGGAAGCTGCCTTCGGGGCTCGCCCGGGGGCGGTCGTCGTCGAGCGTGTCGCCGTGCGTCAGCTCTTCCGGGACCGCGGCCAAGGGCATCGTCCAGGTGATCTCGACCGTGCTGGCGCCATCCGGGATGGCCCGGACCTCCAGGGTCTCGCGCCACCATCGGCGCAGCCGTTGCGGACGGCCATCGACGGTGACGGCAGACAGGCGGGCTCCGCGGTCGATCGCGATCCGGCGATTGCTCTGGGCCGGCAGCTTGAGCTGGACTGTGCCTTCCAGGATGCGCTCGGCGGGCCGCAGCCGGAGCTGCATATCGAGCATGACCGGTTCGCCGGCCGCCGCCGGGGCGGCCAGCAGCCACAGCGCCAGGCTGGCGAGGAGGGCGACCAGCGGGGGTGTGGATCGTCGACGGTCCATCTCAGCCCCCGTTGAGGATGTCGTCGGGGATCTCGAGGTGGCGCACGACGAAAGGCTCCCAGCAGGCCCATTCCTCGGCGCGGATGGCGCCCGCGCGCCGGCGCCCGGCCGCGATCGCCGCGCTCAGCAGTTGGGCTTCAGTCGGTTCCGCCAGATCGGGCGGGGGCGGCGTGTGATGCAGGGCAATGGCGTCGCAGACGGCGTCCGGCAGTTTCCAGTTGCGCGCCACGTGGGCGCCGATGGCGGCGTGATTGACCTCGATCAGGCCATCCACATGCAGGCCGGCCTCGTCCACGTTGCCGGCCTCGAGCTCGAAGTCGCGCAGGAACTCCGGATTGCGACGCAGGATGAGCGCGATGCCGACGTCGTGCATGAGGCCCGCGAGGAAGGCGTCATCGGCCTTGCCGGGCATCCGGGAGGCGTGCATCAGCCCCCAGGTCTCCTGGGAGACCTGGAAGCAGGCATCCCAGATGGCGCCGACCACGCGGGCCGGCACGTCGCCGAGCTTGGCGCGGAGTGCGGTGCTGGTCGCGATCGCCAGGACCTTGACCTTGCCAAGTAGGACGACCGCCTCGAGGACGGTCTTCTTGGGGCGCACCTGGCCGAACACCGGAGAGGCTGCGACGCGGAAGACCGCGCCGGTGGTGGCCGGCGTGCGTGACACGGCCGATGCGATCTCGTCCAGTCCGCTGTCCTCGTTGCCTGCGATACGCATCAATTCGAGCAGGTGGCTATCCGGCGCCGGCAGCGAGATGCCGCTGGCCAGGATGGCGTCAATGAGGGATTCGTCGGTCGGGGTCATGGTGCGCGATTCCGTTCGAGTCGGCCCTCTCGGGCGGCGGCCCTGGCGGCCGCGGGGCGGGCGAATTGGTGGTCACGATAGGTGTCGAGTGCCGGATGCCCATGCGTGATGCGGGCCGAGGCGGCCCAGGCCAGGCAGTGGGCAGCGAGGATGTCGGCCATGCAGAACGCCTCCGTCAGTGTCTCGCGGGCGTCGAGACGACGCGCGAGCAGGTCAGCAGCGCGCTGAAACTCCCAGACCGCGGTGGGCTCGATGGCCGGGACGCGGTGCTCGGCCGGTAGCGCAAAGCGGTGCTTGGCGATGGTCCACAGGGGCTGTTCCAGTTCGGTCAGCACGAACAGCGACCACTGCAGGCACAGGGCCCTTTGCCCCGCGTCGGCTGGCAACAGGCCGCTGGCCGGAAAGTGATCGCCGATCCACGCAAGGATGGCGCCCGATTCCGATAGCGGTCCATCGGGGGTCACCAGAACCGGCACCTTGCCGCCCGGGTTCAGCGCGCTGAACGGCGCCTGCCGGCCCTCGCCCCGGAACAGGTCGACAGGCCGGTACGCGTAGTCGGCACCGGCCTCCTCGAGTGCCCAGGCGGCCCTCAAGCTGCGGGTGTTCGGGCAGCCATACAACGTCAGTGCCTTGCTCATGTCGCATTGGTCGGGATGACAGAACGCGATTTTAGGCGTTCGCGCCGGGCTGCGGCGAACCAATTGGCACATGGGATGGGGGTGTAAACGTTGATTTGTATCAATGTTTATGGAAGGTAGGTTTTCGGTTTCTTTCCGATGGCGTCTGGCGTGCCGGCGTGGAATCCTTGTGAGGCAGTATAAAACATTGATATGAATCACAAAAGTGACAGTTTGATTGTGAGGTGGAGGTGGAAAGATGCTTTTCGCTTTGAGGTCGAGGCCGGGAGCGCAGTACCCGATGCCGGGTACGGCCGGTCAAGTCATCTAACTGATATCTCAGCGCTTTCGGCAGACCCGACTGGCTGGTACGGAACTTGAGCAGTCCCTGACTGGGGCAATGACACCCGCACAGTCAAACAGATGAGGGAGAGAGCGATGGGATCGCGCCAACACTCGGCGTCCGGGGAGCCAATGGCCGCACCGGGCTCGGTTGAATCACGTCTTGAGATGAGCCGGCGCAGCTTCCTGCAGTTCTGCGCGACGCTGGCCACGACGCTTGGGCTGCCCAAGGGCGCCGAGGCCGCGGTGCAGGAGGCCATGGCGTCGGCCGAGCGGCCTTCGGTGATCTGGCTTCACTTCCAGGAGTGCACCGGCTGCACCGAGTCGATGCTGCGGGCCGAGCACCCGACTATCGAGAAGCTGATCCTCGATGTGATCTCCCTCGACTACCACGAGACGCTCTTCGCCGCGGCGGGTCATCAGGTCGAGGCGGCCCGCAAGGCAGCGATGGCGAAGCACAAGGGCAAGTACCTGCTGGTCGTCGAGGGCGCGATCCCGACCAAGGACGGCGGCATCTACTGCAAGGTCGGCAACCAGACGGCGATCGAGATGACGCGCGAATGCGCGGCCGATGCCGCCGCGGTGATTGCCATCGGATCCTGTGCCAGCTGGGGCGGCATGCCCTCGACGATCCCGTCGATCGACGGTGCGGACTCGAGCCCCACCGGATCGTCCGGTGTCGCCGAAGTGCTCGGCAAGCCGGTGGTGAACATCCCCGGCTGCCCGCCCAACCCGTACAACTTCCTCGCCACGGTCGTCCATTTCCTGACCTTCGGCACCCTGCCGGCCCTCGATGCCCAGGGTCGGCCGAAGTTCGCCTACTCGCGCCTAGTGCATGAGAACTGCGAGCGCCGCGCCCACTTCGATGCGGGGCGATTCGCCCTGGCTTTCGGCGACGAGGGCCACCGCAAGGGCTACTGCCTCTACAAGCTCGGCTGCAAGGGGCCCGAAACCTACGCCAACTGCCCGACCGCGCTGTTCGGCGACGCCGGTGCCGGGACCTGGCCGGTGGGCTGCGGCCACCCCTGTATCGGGTGTACCGAGCAAGGGGTCGGCTTCACCAAGCCGATCCACACCCTCGCCCGGGTCAAGAACATCGAGCCGCCCGCGGTCTATCCCGGCATCCACGAGAAGCAGGGGCAGGGCGCCAGCCTTGGCGCCGCGGCGGTGCTGGCGGCGGTGGCGGGCGCGGCCGTCGGCGCCGGCGCGATGGTGGCCCGCAACCTCGGCAGGTCGCACGACAGCGAGCCGGCCGGCAGCGCCGACGACGCCAAGGAGTGAACATGAGCACGCGACGCGACTTTCTCCGCCGTGCGGTGGCCGGGGGCGCGGCGGCGGCCTCCTGTGCCGTCGTTGCGCCGGTCTCGGCGCGCGGCAATGCCGAGCGCTCGCCCGAGGCGCTCGGCCTGCTGTTCGACTCGACCCTGTGCATCGGCTGCAAGGCCTGCGTGACGGCCTGCAAGGACGTCAACGACCTGCCGCTCGACCTCAGCACGCGGCCGGGATCTCCGTGGGATACCCCGGTGGACACCACCGCCCGGACCTTCAACGTGATCAAGGTCTATCGCGACGGCGCAGCGACGCAGAAGGACGCCGAGACCGACGGATTTGCGTTCATGAAGGCCTCGTGCCTGCACTGCGTCGATCCGAGCTGCGTCTCCGCCTGCCCGGTGTCGGCGATGACCAAGGACCCGGTCACCGGAATCGTCGGCTACGACCCGGAGGCGTGCATCGGCTGCCGCTACTGTGTCGCCGCCTGCCCCTTCGGTATTCCGAAGTACGACTACCAGTCGCCGACCGGCGAGATCGGCAAGTGCGAGCTGTGCCGCCACCGCCTGCCCGAGGGCAAGTACGC
This sequence comes from Rhodocyclaceae bacterium, assembly GCA_050303815.1. GTDB lineage: Bacteria > Pseudomonadota > Gammaproteobacteria > Burkholderiales > Rhodocyclaceae > Cognatazoarcus. Next base: position 2,557 of record JBNLCM010000154.1, on the reverse strand, counting down.
GGCCTGCGCCGAGGTCTGCCCGACCGGCGCGACCCTCTACGGCAAGGTGGACCACCTGATGGCCGAGGCCCGCCGCCGGCTGTCGCTGAAGCCGGGCGAGATCACCCGCTTCCCGCGCGGCAACCTCGCCACCGGCGACCAGCCGTCGTGGGAGGGTGTGGCCGCCGACTACGTGCAGCACATCTACGGCGAGACCGAGGTCGGCGGCACCCAGATGCTCAAGCTCGCCGCGGTGCCTTTCGAAAAACTCGGCCACAAGCCGCTGCCCGACGAGTCCTTCTCGTCGAAGTCCGAGACGCTGCAGCACACCCTGTACGGCGGCCTGGTGCTGCCGCTGGTGGCGCTGGGCGCCATGACCTGGTTTGCCAAGCGCCACATCGGCGAGCACGAGACGGACGACGGAGGTGAACAATGAGTGCGCATGTCCATGCCAGCCCGGCCCCGGTAGGCGGTCGCCTGCTGAACCCGGTCACCGTCGTCTGCGGGGTGCTGATTCTCGCCGCGCTGGCGGTGCTGGCGATCCGCTTTGCGTCCGGCCTGGGCGCGGTGACCAACCTCAACGACGGCTACCCCTGGGGCATCTGGGTGGTGGCCGACGTGGTGATCGGCTCGGCCTTCGCCTGCGGTGGTTTCTCGGTGGCGATGCTGGTCTACATCTTCAACAAAGGCGAGTACCACCCGCTGGTGCGCCCGGCGCTGCTGGCGAGCCTGTTCGGCTACACCCTGGCCGGCGTCGGCGTGATCTTCGATCTGGGTCGCTACTGGAACTTCTGGCACATCCTGTGGCCCGGCTACGCCTCGCCGAACTCGGTCATGTTCGAGGTCGCGGCCTGCATCTCGCTGTACATCCTGGTGATGTGGCTCGAGTTCTCGCCGGCGGTGTTCGAGAAGTTCGGCATGAGGAATGCACGTCGCCGCGTCTCGCGGGCGATGTTCTTCCTGATCGGCCTCGGCACGGTGCTGCCGATGATGCACCAGAGCTCGCTCGGCTCGCTGTTGGTGGTCTTCGGCACCCAGATCCATCCGCTGTGGCAGACCATGGCGCTGCCGGCGATCTTCCTGATCTCGGCGATCACGATCGGCTACGCGGTGGTGTTGTTCGAGTCCTGCCTCGCCGCCGCTGGCTACCGCCGCAAGATCGAGATGCACCTGCTGACGCCGCTGGCCAGGGTCATGCTGGGAATGCTGGCCGTGTTCCTGGTGCTGCGCTTCGGTGACCTGCTGGTGCGCGGCGCCCTCGGCCACGCCTTCGAGACCAACCTGCAGAGCGTCATGTTCTGGCTCGAGACGGCCTGCTTCGTCGCCCCGCTGGTGCTGCTGCGCAGCGTCGCGCACCGGCGCCGGCCGGCGCGCCTGTTCGTCGCCGGTGCGCTGCTGATGCTCGGCGGCAGCCTGCTGCGCATCAACGCCTTCCTGGTCGGCTACGACACCGGCGAAGGCTGGTCCTATTTCCCTTCCGTACCCGAGTTGCTGGTGACCATCGGCATGTTCGCCATCGAGGTGCTCGGCTACATCGTCATTACCCGTCGCTTCCCGGTGCTGCCGCGTGAAGACCACGCTGCCCCCGCGGCCGCCCATTGAGGAGAACAGTGCCATGAGCCAACGCATCACCATCGACCCGGTCACCCGCATCGAGGGCCACCTGCGCATCGACGTGGAGGTGGACAACGGCAAGGTCAGCAAGGCCTGGTCCTCGGGCACCATGTGGCGCGGCGTCGAGAACATCCTGCTCGGGCGCGACCCGCGCGACGCCTGGGCGATCACCCAGCGCATCTGCGGCGTGTGCACGACGGTGCACGCCATCTGCTCGGTGCGGGCGGTGGAGAACGCCCTCGGCCTCGACATCCCGGTCAATGCCCAGCTGATCCGCAACATGATCATCCTGGCCCACGCGGTGCATGACCAGATCGTCCATTTCTATCACCTGTCGGCGCTCGACTGGGTGGACGTGGTGTCGGCCCTCGACGCCGACCCGGACAAGGCCGCCGCGCTGGGCGAGAGCCTCTCGAACTGGTCGGGCAACAGCAAGCACGAGATGCGCAAGGTCAAGGAGAAGCTCAAGGGCTTCGTCGGTACCGGCCAGCTCGGCATCTTCGCCAACGGCTACTGGGGCCACCCGGCGATGAAGCTGCCGCCGGAGGTGAACCTGCTGGCGGTCGCCCACTACCTGCAGGCGCTGGAGATCCAGCGCTACGCCAACAAGATCGTCTCGATCCTCGGCTCCAAGACGCCCCACATCCAGAACGTGGCGGTGGGCGGCGTGGCCAACCCGCTATCGACGGATTCGCAATCGGTGCTGACGGTCGAGCGCCTGATGGCCATCAAGACCTGGATGGAGAAGCTCGACGACTTCGTCAAGAACGTCTATCTGGTGGACGTGGCGGCGATCGGCGCCTTCTACCCCGAATGGACCCAAGTCGGCCGCGGCGTCGTGAACTACCTGGCGGTGCCGGACATTCCGCAGGACGCGGCCGGCACGCTGTTCGAGATCCCGGGCGGCTACATCCCGGACGGCGACCTGACGAGGTTCCAGCCGATCAAGGCCTTCGGCGATCCG
>JBNLCM010000153.1:0-21894 GCA_050303815.1 Rhodocyclaceae bacterium | reverse complement strand
CCACGGCCACGCACGTACACCCATGCGGCCTTTCGGGAGTCGACGTAGTGAAGTTAGCACAAGGGAGGCGTCGTCATGCCCCGCCCAATGATTCCGGTCAAGCGACTGCTCATCGATCTTCAAACCGTCGCGGAAGTGCTTTCGCTGTCCATTTCAACGGTCCAGGCGCTCGTTCGCACGGGCGACTTGCCAAGGCCTCGCAAGATGAGTGGAAATCGAGTTGGATGGTTAGTGCGAGAGATTGAGGAATGGGCGGAAAGCCGGCCGGAATCCGATATCGCCCCACCTGCAAATACCGGAGCTCGCAAGGGCACGAGATCGCCAGCAGGCCTGCGATGAGTCAAACATCCCAGCGTGGAACGCTCCCGATCAAGTCGGCCATGGCCTGGCGATCTCAGCGACGAACTGCGAGTTCTTCAAGTCGAATTGACAAGCGACTCAGCCATTCCAAACGCTCCGAATCGTATTTGTGCTGGTTGTAAACACCCAGCACGCCTGGCAACATGTGCCCAAGTATCGCCTCGCCGACTGCATCTGGGCAGCCCATCGCAGCGAGCAACGTTCGCGAAGTGCGCCGGAGGTCGTGCGGAGCCCAATGGGTGACGGCGAGCCTTGGTCGATTGCAATCGGTACGGGTGCGGCTATACGGCTGGTGATAATGAACAGCGGTTTGAATCACCTTCTGTTCGATTGATCCGCCCGCCCGCGACGGGAAAAGTTCTCGATCACCAAAGTTCTCGCGCCGCCGCAGGACTACTTCAAGCCCGCGTCCAAATAGGGGCGTTCGAAGATCAGTTGCTCCATCGTGGCGAGCGTTCTTCGTCCGTGACTTCGGAATTGTCCACCACCACTGATCACCCTCCCGCGAAATCTCATCTCCGCGCATACCGCAGATTTCTGCCCCCCGCGCCGCCGTCCAGAGGTAGAGAGTGAGCACGTCGGAGACAATAGAACTGAAATTGGGGAGCCAAAGGATCAAGGCACCCACTTCTTCTGGCGAGAGCACTCGCTTGCCCGTGCCTATCCGCGTGCCGCCGATCGACTTCCCCCGTGATCGAATGCGACCACGTAGGATCTGTCGCCACCAATTGGGCACCTCGGGCGAGAGCTTACCGGCGTCATACGCGTAATCCCACGCAGCGCCAAGCTCTGCCCGCAATTTGCCAGCTTGCACCGGCGCTCGATCAGCGAGCGACTTGATCAGTTCAAACGCTTGAGCGCGGGTCACCTGTGTAGCGGGTACGTCTGCGATGGAGCCAACCATCTTGTCGAACATTCGTCGAGTCTCGGTAGCTCCCTTCTTAGCTCTATGTGGACGAACGTGCCCCAAGTAGTAGTCGTCGCAAACTCTGGCAACCGTGTACGCATTGCACTCGGCACTTAGTCTCGCCCGCTCCGCCTCCTCGCGTGCCTCACGACGAGCGGCTCGCGCATTCTCGGCTGGGTCCGCGCCGCGGTCACGCTCGGCCTTTGCGCTCACCCACGCCTCAATCGCCGCCGAGACGGACATTCCGGGCCATTTGCCCAAACGTACTTGTCTCATTCGCCCATCGACCGGGCTCTTGAATCGATACACCCACGAACGGCCGCTCGAGGTCGAGACAACCCTCAGCCCCGGGTAGTCCGGGCTGGTAAGATGCTGGCCGGCTGGCAGCAACTTTATCGAGCGCGCATCGAATGACATATGAGAATTGGCGTAAGTTTTTCAGAGGCCCTCAACGCAGGATAGGCGAAAACAAAAACCTACGCCAAAACCTACGCCACAGCACAAGTGTAGGCAACTGCGGATGAGTGCGGCCACCACTCTGCAAAAACAGAAGATTTCCGTTTAATCGTTACAAACCAGACACTTGAATACAAAAAACCCAGCCAATCAGAGCGATACCGCAAGCGCCGAAAGCAATCACACGCCCATGATGCAGCAGTACCTGCGCCTGAAAGCGCAGTACCCTGAGCTGCTGCTCTTCTATCGGATGGGGGACTTCTACGAGCTGTTCTTCGAGGACGCGGAGCGGGCGGCGAAGCTGCTCGACATCACGCTGACGACGCGGGGCAGTTCGGGCGGGCAGCCGATCAAGATGGCGGGGGTGCCCTTCCATGCCGTGGAGCAGTATCTGGCGCGGCTGGTGAAGATGGGCGAGTCGGTGGTGATCGCCGAGCAGGTGGGTGAGCCCGGCGCGACCAAGGGGCCCATGGAGCGGGCGGTGAGCCGGATCGTGACGCCGGGCACCGTGACCGACGCCGCGCTGCTCGACGACCGGACGGATTCGCTGCTGCTGGCACTCACCCTGGTGCGCGGCCAGCTCGGCATGGCGTGGCTGAACCTGGCGAACGGCGATCTGCGCCTGGCCCAGACGCTGCCGGAGGCCCTGGTCGGCCACTTCGAGCGGCCGCGGCCGGCGGAGGTGCTGGTGCCGGACGGGTTGCGGCTGCCGCTGCTGGACCAGTTGGGCGTCACGGTGCGGCGGCTGGCGGACTGGCAGTTCGACGCCGAGACGGCACGCAAGCTGCTGACCGGTCACTTCGGCACCCGCGACCTGGCGGGCTTCGGCGTGGAGTCGGCCGAGGTGGCGCTGGCCGCGGCCGGGGCGCTGTACGACTATGCCCAGGCCACCCAGCGCCAGAGCCTCGCCCACGTGATCGGGCTGCGGCTGGAGCGGGAGGACGAGTTCCTGCGCCTCGATGCGGCCACCCGCCGCAACCTGGAGCTGACCGAGACGCTGCGGGGCGAGCCGGCGCCCACCCTGCTGTCACTGCTCGATTGCTGCCGCACGTCGATGGGCTCGCGCTGGTTGCGCCACGCACTGCATCACCCGCTGCGCGATCGCGCGGCCGCGGCGCGCCGGCACGGCGCCGTCGCGGCACTGATGGGCGACAGGGGCGACGGTCCGGTGGATGCCCTGCGCGTGGCCTTGCGCGGCATCGCCGACGTGGAGCGAATCACCGCCCGGGTGGCGCTGCGCAGCGCCCGTCCGCGGGATCTCTCCGCGCTGCGCGACAGCCTCGGCGCATTGGAAGGCCTGCGGACGCCGCTGGCGACGGCCGAGGATGAACTGCTCGCGACCCTGCATGACCACCTGGCGGCGCCGGGCGGGCTGGTGGCCCTGCTCGTTGCCGCGGTGGCGCCGGAGCCGTCAAACGCGGTGCGCGACGGTGGCGTGATCGCCGAAGGCTACGATGCGGAACTGGACGAGCTGCGGGGCATCCAGCAGAACTGTGGCGCCTTCCTGCTCGAGCTGGAGGCCCGCGAGCGGGCACGCACCGGCATCACGACGCTCAAGGTCGAGTTCAACAAGGTGCACGGCTTCTATATCGAGGTGGGCCGAGTCCACGCCGACAAGGTGCCCGACGACTACCGCCGCCGCCAGACCCTGAAGAACGCCGAGCGCTACATCACGCCGGAGCTGAAGACTTTCGAGGACAAGGCGCTCTCGGCCCAGGACCGGGCGCTGGCACGCGAGAAGCTGCTCTTCGAGGGGCTGCTGGACGCGCTCGCCGCGCACATCGAGGCGTTGCAGCGCATTGCGCGGGCGCTGGCCCAGCTCGACGCGCTGGCGGCCCTGTCGGAGATCGCCCTGCGCCACGATTACTGCCGGCCGGTATTCAGCGACCAGCCCGGCCTGGAGATCCGCGGTGGCCGCCACCCGGTGGTGGAACGGCAGGTGGAAAACTTCATCGCCAACGACTGCGTGCTGGCGCCGACCCGGCGAATGCTGATGATCACCGGCCCGAACATGGGCGGTAAGTCCACCTACATGCGCCAGGTGGCGCTGATCACGCTGATGGCCCACGTGGGCAGCTTCGTGCCGGCGCGCGAGGCGCGCCTCGGCCCCACTGACGCCATCTTCACGCGCATTGGCGCCTCGGACGACCTGGCCTCGGGCCGCTCGACCTTCATGGTGGAGATGACCGAGGCCTCGGCCATCCTCCACGGGGCCACCGAGGAGAGCCTGGTGCTGATGGACGAGATCGGCCGTGGCACCTCGACTTTCGACGGCCTCGCGCTGGCCTTCGCCATCGCCCGCCACCTGCTCGAGAAGAATCGCTGCGCCACGCTGTTCTCGACCCACTACTTCGAGCTGACCCGCCTCAACCTCGACTTCCCGGAGTGCGCCAACGTCCACCTGGACGCGGTCGAGCATGCCCACCGCATTGTCTTCCTGCATGCGCTGGAGGATGGCCCCGCCAGCCAGAGCTACGGTATCGAGGTCGCGGCGCTGGCCGGCATTCCGGCGCCGGTGGTGCGCGACGCCAAACGCCGCCTGCGCGCGCTCGAGAACCGCGAGATCAACCACAGCGATCAGCCGGATCTCTTCGCCAGCCTGGCGCCCGAGGAGCCCGAGCCGCTGGCCCACCCGGTGCTGACCCGGCTCGCCGACATCGATCCGGACGACCTCAGCCCACGCGAGGCGCTCGAGCACCTCTACGCCTTGAAGCGCCTGGCCGGCTCGTGATGCGCGGCTTGCTCCTGCTGGCGCTGCTGTTGACGGCGCGCTCCGCCATCTCGGCATCCGTCGCCTTCGCCCTGATTGGCGACGTGCCCTACAACCGCTTCGAGCGCACCTGGTTTCCCGACTACCTCGCCCAGGTCACGGCGGACGAGGTGGCATTCGTCATCCACGCCGGCGATATGAAGTCGGGCGGCGAGTATTGCAGCGATGCGGTCTTCGACGACCGGCTGGCCCTGTTCGACGCCAGCCCGATTCCATTCGTGCTGGTACCGGGCGACAACGAGTGGAGCGACTGCAACCGCCTCGCGACCGGCCGCTTCGACCCCCTCGAGCGGCTTGGCGCGCTGCGCCAGCGCTTCTTTCCGCCGGGCAGCAGCCTGGGGCGACGGCGCATGGCCGTGACCAGCCAGGCGGACCTGAGCGCAGGCACCCCCTACCGGGAGAACCTGTTGTGGCAGGCCGGTCCGGCCACCTTCGTGACGCTCAACGTGGTCGGCCCGTCGAACCGGCGAGGGCGTGGCCCGACGCCGCCGGCGGAGTTCGCGCAGCGCGAGGCGGCCAACCTCGCCTGGCTGGCGCACGGGCTGGCACAGGCCAGGACCCATGGCTCGGCCGCGCTGGTGGTGACGATGCAGGCCAACCCGTGGATCGAGGCCTTCGTCGATGGCGACCCGCACCCGGGCTTCGGCGCGCTGGTGGCCGCCCTGCGCGATACGGCCGAGTCCTTCGATGGCCAGGTGCTGCTGCTCCATGGCGACCAGCACCTCCTGACCATCGACCAGCCCCTGACGGACCGCCAGGGTCGCCCCCTCGCAAACTTCACCCGCGTCCAGTGCTTTGGCAGCCCGCTGATGGGCTGGGTGCGCATCGTCATCGACCCGTCCGCTGCCGACCCCCTCACCCTCGTCCCGAACGCATACAGCCCGACCCCGCCGGGCAAGGTCACCCCATGAGCACCCCCATCGACATCTCGGAAGAGGATGGCATCCGCTACCTGCACTTCGGCTCGGAATGGGTCCAGGGCGCGATGCGAATTCGCCGCCCCTATGCCCTTGAGCTGGCCTATACCCGCGAGATGATGGCCCCGTTGCTGCTGACACCGGCCAACGACTGGCCGCGCCGCATCCTCACGATCGGCATCGGTGCGGGCTCGATCTGCAAGTTCATCCACCGCAACCTGCCCGATGCCCACCTGACCGCCGTCGAGATCGACGCCAAGGTGGTGGCGGTGGCCGAACAGTTCTTCAAGCTCCCGACCGACGACGCCCGCTTCGAGGTGGTGATCGCCGACGGGGTGCATTACCTGCTCGATACCGACCGCCACTTCGACCTGATCCTGGTCGATGGCTTTGACCAGCACGCCCGCGCCGGCGCGCTCGACACCACGCCCTTCTACCAGACCTGCTGGGCGCGGCTGACCGAACGTGGCCTGCTCGCCACCAACCTGTTCGGACGCAGCCGCGGCTTCAAGGCCGGCGTCGAGCGCCTGAAGGCGGCCTTCGACGGCCGCGCGGTGGCGTTTCCGTCCTGCGACTCGGGCAATGTGGTGGCGCTGGCCGCGCGCAGCGAGACGGCCCCCACCGACGCCACCGAGATGCGGGCCCGCGCCTACGCGCTGAAGGAAAAGAGCGGTCTCGACCTGCGCCCGACCGTGTCGCGGCTGGAGGCGGCCGGTCTCTTCGCCGGTGGCACCTTCCGGATCTGAGTCCATGGAGACGGTCGACAGCGTCGTGATCGGGGCCGGGGTCGTGGGCCTGGCCTGCGCCCGCGCCCTGGCCATGGCGGGGCACGAGGTGCTGGTGCTGGAAGCCGAGGCCCGGTTCGGCACCGGCATCAGCAGCCGCAACAGCGAGGTAATCCATGCGGGCCTCTACTACCCGCCCGGCAGTCTCAAGGCGCGGCTGTGCCTCGCCGGGCGCGAAGCGCTCTACGACTACTGTGCCCGCCAGGGCGTTGCGCACAGACGCTGCGGCAAGCTGGTGGTCGCCGCAACAGCGGCCCAGGCGGCCCGCCTCGAGGCCATCCAGGCCAACGCAGAGGCCTGCGGCGTGGCGGCGCTACGGCGACTCGAGCCGCCGGCCATGCGGGCCCTCGAACCCGCGCTGGCCGGGGCCGCCGCCCTGCTCTCGCCGGACACCGGCATCGTCGATAGCCACGGTCTGATGCTCTCACTGCTGGGGGACGCCGAGCGGCACGGCGCAACGCTCGCAGTGCATGCGCCGGTGGCATCGCTGGCCGCCACACGCCAGGGCATCGCCGTGCGGGTCGGTGGCGAGGCCGCGATGATGCTGCTGGCGCGCCGGGTCGTGAATGCCGCGGGGCTGGGTGCCGGCGAACTGGCCCGCCACACCGACGGCCTGCCGGCCGGCTGCGCGCCGGTCCTGCGCTACGCCAAGGGCAGCTACTTCGTGCTGCAGGGGCGATCACCCTTCTCGCGGCTGATCTATCCGATTCCGGAAGCGGCGGGCCTCGGCATCCACCTTACCCTCGACCTGGGCGGCCAGGCACGCTTCGGCCCCGACGTGGCGTGGGTGGACGCGCCCGACTATGAGGTGGATCCCGGCCGCGCCGGGGGCTTCGCGCAGGCCATCCGCAGCTACTGGCCGGACCTGCCCGACGGTGCCCTGCAACCGGGCTACGCGGGTGTTCGACCCAAGCTGCACGGGCCTGACGAACCGGCCGCCGATTTCCGCATCGATGGCGAGGCCGAGCACGGTGTGGCCGGCCTCGTGAATCTCTTCGGCATCGAGTCGCCGGGCCTCACCGCCAGCCTCGCCATCGGGGCCGAGGTGGCCGCCCGGCTGGCCACCTGACGCATTCGCGACAGGTCAGGCGCCCTCTTCCGCCGGTGTCGGCGGCTTGGGCAGCCACATCGCCTCGCCCATCTTCTCGAGATAGGCCTGGTGGATCTCCCGCTCGCCGTCGCTGGCGCGCAGCACACGCACGGCCGGACGCTCCACGCCCCAACCGCCGCCCGCCTCGCCCGGTCCCAGGCCGTCGTCGAGGGCCATGATCAGGCTCTCCTGGCCACGCGTCATCGCGAGATACACGTCGGCCAACAGCTCGGCGTCGAGCAGGGCGCCGTGCAGCGTCCGGTGGGCATTGGCGACCTCGTAGCGCTCGCACAGCGCGTCGAGCGATGCCTTCTTGCCGGGGTGCTGCTCCTTGGCCATCTTCAGCGTGTCGATCACGCCGGCGCAGGTGGCGTCGAGCTTCGGCCGGCCGATCAGGCCCAGCTCGTGGTTGAGAAAGCCCACGTCGAAGGCCGCGTTGTGGATGATCAGCTCGGCATCGCTGACGAAGGCCTCGAAGCCCTCGGCCACGTCGCGGAAGCGGGGCTTGTCGGCGAGGAACTCGTTCGTGATGCCATGCACCGCGATCGCACCGGCGTCCACCTCGCGCTCGGGATTGATATAGACGTGGTAGTGACGACCGGTCAGGTTGCGGTTGACCAGCTCTACGCAGCCGATTTCGATCACCCGGTCGCCGTTGCGCCACTCGAGGCCGGTGGTCTCGGTATCCAGCACGATCTGCCTCATTCGCCAAGCACCTCCACCGGCTTGCCGTTGCGCCGCACGGCCTCGACGCCGCGCCGCGCGAGTTCGTCGGCCCGTTCGTTCTCGGGATGACCGGCGTGGCCCTTGACCCACAGCCACTGCACCTGGTGGCCGGCGGCCGTCGCGTCCAGCTCGCGCCACAGGTCGGCATTCTTCACCGGCGCCTTCGAGGCGGTCTTCCAGCCCCGCGCCTTCCAGCCGTGGATCCACTCGGAGATGCCCTTCTGGACGTACTGGCTGTCGGTATGCACGCGGGCCTGTACCGGGCGCTTCAGGAGCTTGAGCGCCTGGATCACGGCCAGCAGCTCCATGCGGTTGTTGGTCGTGGCCGGCTCGCCGCCCCAGATCTCCTTCTCGTGACTGTCGGTTCTCAGGATCGCGCCCCAGCCCCCGGGACCGGGGTTTCCGCTGCACGCGCCGTCGGTATAGATGTCCACCTGTTCGGAACTCACTGCTTGACTGCTTCCTTCTGTTGTTTCTGGACGGCCGGCGACAAGCGCTTGGCCGCTGCGGCGCGCGACTCGCGCCAGTTGGGTGTGATCAGGCGCATGCCGCGTACCCGCTTGATGGCCTGGACCAGGTACACGCCCCCGCCGAAGCGCCACCAGCGCGGGCCGACGCGGTCCATGAACGACCACCGATCGATCCAGCGCGGATCGGTGGCCGCCGGGCGGTAGCAGCCGAAGGCGCTGACCTGCGACTCCATGCCCAGCAGGGTCATCCAGTCTTTCAGTCGGGGGACCGAAAGATACTGGCCCTGCCACGGAAAAGCACCCCGCTGCCGCGACACCTTGCGTCGGGCACCCCACAGGCTGTACGGGTTGAAACCGGTCACCACCACGCGCCCCTCGGGCACGAGGATGCGCTCGACCTCGCGCAGCACCTGGTGCGGGTGGGGAGAAAATTCAAGCACGTGGGGCAGCACGACGAGGTCGATGCTGCCCGATTCGAAGGGCAGTTCCCACGGCAAGGCATGCACGCCGACTCCCTCGCAGGGTTCGACGCTGCAGCGCAGCCGGAACGGCATCCGGTTGCTGCGCAGGAACTCGAAGCACGGAAACCCCACCTGCACCGCGTTGAAGCCAAAGATGTCAGCCACCACCTGATCGACGCGCGCCTGCTCCCAGTCGAAGACGTATCGACCCTGGGGGCTGTCGAGCCAGGCTTGTATCTCGGTGATTGACATCGTGCGCTGGAGGGCGAGAATCGCGTGTATGGAGATTATCCCGATTCCCGCTTTCACCGATAACTACGTGTGGCTGATTCGCAGCGGCAACAAGGCCGTCGTGGTGGATCCGGGCGACGCGGCACCGGTCCGGCGCTACCTCGACCGCCACGATCTCAGCCTGGCGGCCATCCTGATCACCCACCATCACGCCGACCACATCGGCGGGATCGCCGATCTGGCGCGGCCCGAGCTGCCCGTGTTCGGCCCGGCCGACGAGCAGATCCGCGGCGTCACCCACCCGGTCGCGGGTGGCGACAGCGTGCAGCTCGATGCGCCGCGGCTGCTGTTCGAGGTGATCGATGTCCCGGGTCACACCCGCGGCCACATTGCCTTCCACGGTCACAATGTGCTGTTCTGCGGCGACACCCTGTTCAGTGCCGGCTGCGGGCGCGTCTTCGAGGGCACGCCCGAGCAGCTGTACCGCTCGCTGCAGAAACTCGCCGCACTGCCGTCCGACACCCGGATCTACTGCACCCACGAATACACCCTGGCCAATCTGGCCTTCGCCGCCGCCGCCGAACCGGACAACCCGGTTCGCGACCGCTTTGCCGACGAGATGCGGGCCCTGCGCGACGCCGGCGAGCCAACGCTACCCACCGACCTGGCCACGCAGCTCGCGATCAACCCCTTCCTGCGCTGCGATTCGGCCTCGGTGCGAGCGGCCATCAACCAGCCTGACGCATCGGATGAACAGGTCTTCGTCGCGCTGCGCGACTGGAAGAACCGCTTCTAGGATCCACGGACCTCTGCCGCGCCCGCGGCGGCCGCGACGCGGTTCCGCCCCTGGTGCTTGGCCGCGTAGAGCGCCTTGTCGGCCGACTCGACGAGGACCTGCGGGCCGGTCGAGTCGCGGGTCGGCAGGGCGGTGGCCACGCCGACGCTGATGGTCACGACCCGCGCCGCGTCGGAGTGTCGGTGCGTGATGCCCAGCCCCTGGACCCCGGCGCGCAGCGACTCGGCCACGAGGCTGGCGCCGGCCAGATCGGTCTGGGGCAGCAGTACGGCGAACTCTTCGCCGCCGAAGCGGGACACCAGGTCGCCCGGGCGCTGGATGCCGGCATCCAGCGTGCGGGCGACGGCGCGCAGGCACTCGTCGCCCACCTGATGGCCGTAGTTGTCGTTGAAAGGCTTGAAGAAGTCCACGTCGATCAGCAGCATCGAGATGGGCTCGCCGGTCCGTGCCGCCCGGCGCCATTCCTTGGCGATGACGTCGTCCCAGCGCCGACGGTTGGCGATGCCGGTCAGGCCGTCGACGGCGGACAGCCGCTTCAGCTCCTGGTTGGCCTCGTCGAGCTTGCGGGTCAGCACCACCAGCGAGTAGCGCATCTGCGCGATGCGCTGCATCGCGCGTACCTTGGCGGCGAGGACCACCTCGGAAACCGGCTTGATCAGGTAGTCGTCGCCACCGACCTCGATGCCTTTCTCCAGGTCGGTATCGCCGGTTCGCGCCGAAAGGAAGATGATCGGGGTCCACTCGCCATTGCGTTCCATCTGGCGAATCCGGCGTGCCACCTCGAATCCGTCGATACCCGGCATGATGATGTCGAGCAGCACGAGATCCGGCTTGTACCGCTTGAAGGCCTCGATGCCGGCCTCACCGTCGCGCGCATGCAACGGCTCCAGCCCCATCTTTTCCAGCTGATGGCAGACCAGCGTGGCACTCGTTACGGTGTCTTCAATGACCAGCGCCTTCATGATTCCCGTGCGGGTCTTCGCCCCAGCGTCCTGTGAGCCTAGAGATTACTGCAGTTTTTCGCGGGAACACCGCGGATCTAAACTGTTTTTTCCCACCAATCGCTCGCTTCGCACCGGCTGCGGGATCGGCCGGCGGCGCCGGCCGGGGCGCTGGGCCCGGCAGGTCGCCCCGGGTACACGCCAGTGCAGCGATACGATCACACCGATAGAATCGGGGCGCTCCCCCACTACGCAGCGTGCCGCCATCCGATGAAGTGTCTCCGACTGACCTGCCTGTTGCTGACCGTCGCTGCGATGGTCTTCGCACGGCCGGGCCAGGCGCAGGACATGCCCGAGCCGCTTCGGGCCGCAGGCGAGACGGCCCCCGATGACGCCCACGACCCGGGGCCGGGCGGCGAGGCGGGCGGGACTGGCCTGGCCGTGACGATACCCTCGGTCGAGGAGGTCACGGACGCGCTGACCTGGGTCCCCACCGTCGACCTGACCAACGATGCGGTCGACATCTGGGACCGCATCCGGCGGGGCTTCGGCATGCCCGATCTCAACTCCCACGAGGTCGAGCGCCAGCAACTCGCCTACCTGTCCAATCCGGACTACCTGGACCGCAGCTTCGAGCGGGGCCGCCCCTTTCTCTACCATATCGTCGCGGAACTGGAAGCGCGTGGCATGCCGACCGAACTCGCCCTGCTGCCCATGGTGGAGAGCGCCTACAACCCCCGCGCCTTCTCGCGAGCCCGGGCCGCCGGGCTGTGGCAGTTCATCCCGAGTACGGGCAAGGTCTTCAACCTGGAGCAGAACGCCTGGGTCGATGAACGACGCGACGTGGTGGCCTCCACGGCGGCGGCCCTCGACTACCTGCAGTACATCTACGAGATGCACGGGGACTGGCACCTGGCGCTCGCCTCCTACAACTGGGGAGAAGGCGCCGTCGGCCGGGCACTGAAGAAGAACGACGCCCAGGGCAAGCCGCTCGAGTACGCCCACCTGCGCCTGCCGCGGGAAACCGCCCGCTACGTGCCCAAGCTGCAGGCGCTGAAGAACATCGTGGCGCGACCCGAACTCTACGGCATCGAGCTGCCCTACGTGGCCAACAAGACCCACTTCGAGACCATCGACAGCCCGCCCGGACTCGACCTCGCCACGGCAGCCGACTTCGCCGGCATACCCCTCGAAGAGTTTGTCGCCCTGAACCCGGCGCTGAAGAAACCGATCATCCCGGAGGGCACGCAGCCGATCGTGCTGCCCGCCGACAGCATCGAGACCTTCCGCGCCAACCTGGCCCTGTCCGGCGACGCCGCGACCCGCTGGCGCAGCTACACCGCACAGCGCAAGGATTCGCTGCGCACCCTGGCGGCGCGCTTCGGCGTATCGCTGCCAACGCTGGCCGAGGTCAACGGCCTCACGACAGCCAGCAAGCTGAAGGCAGGCCAGAAGCTGCTGGTGCCGGTGGGTGGCAATGCCGAGGACGCCCTGCGCGCGGCACGGGCGCTGCCGGACGAGCCGAAGATCAAGAAGCGGCGGATCCGCAAGCGCTACAAGCGCAGCAAGCGCTAGATCGGTGGGCATGCGTCTGGCCGTCGCGCTGGGATCTGCCGGGTTTGAGCTCCCGGCGCGCCGACGCGGCCTGAGTGGCCCCCAAGGCAAAGGGGCGCAACGCAGCCATCGGGCCCGGCAGGCCCCCGCCCGAGGGGTCGAGGGTGTGAACCCGCAGGCGCAGGTTGCGCGGTGCCTGGACGCCTGCACGGTACAGGTGGCCGCAGCCTCCCGATGCGCCCATTATCCCAATCGCATTACCCCACCCTATAACCTGTTTGCAATCAGGGAATTATTTAGGGCAAGCTGAAATCCTCTCTCAGCTCCGGAGGCGACGTGGCTCAGACGCTGTGCAGCGAAGACTACTGGACCGAACTGGCCGCCACTGTCACGCGCCAGGCCAGCAGCCTTCACGTGGACTCGGTCCGTACCAAGCTGTCCGACCTGCGCCAACGCATCGAGGCGCGTCACCCGCTCGTCGACCGCATCGAGTTCGCCCTCCTTGACCCGGGCTCCCGGACCGTCAAGGGCGTCTTCGCGAGCCGGGGCGACGTGCTGCTGCCCGACGCGAGCGCCCGGCCGCTCGCCGACCTGCCCCTGTTCGAGCGGGTCGCTCGCACGCGGCACCCGGTGGTGGTCAACAACATCGTCACCTACGGCGCGGTGTCGGACGATCCCCACCTCGCCCTGCTGTCCGTGCATGGCTACCGGGCCTGCCTGTGCATCCCGGTCGAGCAGGAAGGCAAGCTCCTCGGATTTCTGCTGCTGGATTCGCGAACCGCCGAGAGCTTCCTGCCGGACGTGATCGACGAGTTGCTGCTGCTGGCCCACCTGCTCGGCCTCATCGTGCGTCAGGAGCTGGCGTCGGTCGAGATGCTGGTGGGCAGCCTGCGGCTGGCACGCCAGTTCGCCCACCTGCGCGACATCGAGACCGGGTCGCACCTCGACCGGATCTCCAGCTACGCCCACGTGATCGCCCGCGAGATCGCGACCAAGGCGGGCCGGGGGGAAGACTTCGTGGAGTTGCTGCGGCTCTTCGCCCCCCTGCACGACATCGGCAAGGTCGGCGTGCCGGACGGCATCCTGCACAAACCGGGAGCCCTGACCGCCGAGGAGCGGGCCATCATGAATTCCCACGTCCCGCTCGGCGTCGAGATGGCCGATCGCCTGGTCCGGGATTTCGACCTGCAGGGGCTGGAGAGCGTCACGCTGATGCGCAATGTCATCGCGCATCACCACGAGTTGATGGATGGCACGGGCTACCCAGGCCGCCTCACCGGCACGCAGATTCCCATCGAATCGCGCATTGTCGCGATCGCCGACATCCTCGACGCCCTCACCTGCAAGCGCAGCTACAAGCGCGCCTGGACCATGGCCGAGGCCCTCGGCGAACTGGACCGACTGGCCGGTACCAAGCTGGACGGCGATTGCATCGCGGCCCTGCGCGACTGCCGGCACGAGATCGAGCACATCCACCAGACCCTGCACGAGGCGGCCTGAGCCGCCACCCGCGCCCGGCCACTCAGGCCGCCTGGGCCGCCTCGCCCCCCATCAGGGCCTTCAGCCACTCCCGCTGGCACAGTCGCTTGCGCCGGGTCTCGATCGACTCGCGGATGCCGGCCGCCACTTCCGCCAGCGTGGCCACACTGGCCGGGCGCACGTCTTCGCAACGCAGCAGGTGGTAGCCCAGCTCGGTCTCGATGGGCTCGGACAGTTCCCCCGGATGCATGGCGAACAGGGCCGCGTCGAGTTCGGGGAAGAGCTGCCCCCGGGTGTAATCGCCGAGCAGGCCGCCGTTCATCGCCGTGGGACATTCGGAGTGCTTCATGGCCTGCTCCGAGAACCGCTCGGACTTCTTCAGCAGCCGCTGGCGGATCGCCGAGATGCGCGCCAGGGCGCGCTCCCGCGTGTTCTCCGGAAAGTCTTCGTTCACGGTGATCAGGATGTGAGATGCCCGCCGCCGCTCGGGCCGGCTGAAGTCCGCCTGGCGCAGCTGGTAGTGGAGCTGGACGTCGAGTTCGCTCACCTTCGCAGAACGGGACGAGATCTTGTCGAGCACGGCCTCGACCCGCAGCTCCCTGGCCAGCGCTTCCCGCAGCGCAGCCGCATCGAAGCCCTGGGCCGCGACGGCGGCCTCGAAGGCCTCCTGGTCCTCGTAGCGCTCTCGCAGTTGCCCGACCGCCTCATCCACGGTCACGTCGGGCACATGGACGTCACGCGCCTCGTCGGCCGACAGCACACGCGTTTCGATCAAGGCCTGGCGCTGGACCGACGCCGCGAGGCGGCGCTTCTGTCCGCCGTCGAGTTCCGATGGCGCGCACTGGAACATAGCGTGCGACAACTTGAAGGCCATGTAGGCCATGACGCCGCCTTCATTACTCGGATTCATGGGCGAATTCCTCCTCAGCATCGGCCGCGGCGGTCTCGTGCGGTGCGAGCACCCGCTCGGGCACCTGCAGCACCCAGCCCGGGAAATGCACCTGATACTGGGGCCCGCCGGGCGCATCGCGCAGCACCTTCAACACCTCGCCGACCGTCCCGGCCTCCGCGCGCAGCTCCCCGCCGACAACAAGGGTCATGGCCGCCTGCACTTTCTCGCGGGACTCGAACCGGGTCGGCACCCACGGATCGTCGGCGCCGATCAGTTCCTCTTCCCGGCAGCCCACGACCCGGCCTTCCGTGTCGCCCGGAATGCCGGTATCCAGGAAGGCCACCGTGTAGATGAGCTGGTCCTGCAGGAAGGTGCCGACGTCGCGCACGTACCCGGTCGCGCCACGGCGCACCAGCAGCTTGCCGGTGGCCAGGCCCGGGTAGGTGCCGTCGTTGCGGACGTTGCGGGTGACCCGCACGATGGTGCCGTAGTCGAATCGGGGCAGCATGACGTTCTCCGCTCAGCGGATCCGCAAGGACTCCACCGGCACGAACGCGACCTGCGGCTCGTGCATGCGGAACACCTTGAAGACCTTCTCCTCGAGCGGCGTCGACTCGACGAAGTCGTGGTAGGCGCGCTCGAGCAGGCCCTTGTAGCCGGCGAATCGCTCGGCGTCGCTGCCCTCGGGCTCGCCTTCGCGCGCCAGGTAGTCGTGGTAGCGCTGAAGGATGTGCAGGCGGCTGACATGCACGACGGACGCGTCGAATGGCACGCCGAAGTGGTTCAGGAAGTCCTCGGCGCTCTCCAGTTCATCGAGCGCATCGTCCAGGGTCATCTCGTCGATCATGGTGTTTCTCCTGTGGCTCCGTCGGGGGTGGGATTGGCCTAGACCGCCAGGGCGGGGCTGTCCGCCTCACTGGCCAGGCCGTTCAGTACGTCAATCAGGGGGCGCACGCCGAGTCGGTCGTGCTGGTCAAGCTCGCGCAGCTTGTCGAGCATCCGGCGTCCCTCGACGAGGCGCCCGTCGCGCAGGGCGAGGATTGCCCTCGCCTTGAGGGCCAGCAGCCAGAACCGCAGCAAGCCGATCGAGCGACTCGCCGCGCAGGCGAGCGCGATCTCGTCAGCCTCGCTCCAGTCGTCCGGCAAACCGAGTCGCTCGCCGGCGGTCGCCATCGCCCGCACCGCGACGCAGTCGGCGTCGGTCAGGCGATGTTTGTAGAAATAGAACCGATACAGGCCCACCAGCACCGTCAGCTGCCGGGGCGCCAGAAAATGGGCCTTGAGCAGCGCCAGCTCGCCGCTGCCGTCCTCGTAGCCTTCGGCCGCTTCGACCATCAGGGCCTCGACCGCATCGGACGAGGGCTCGTCGAAATAGAGGCTGGCGGAGTCGAAGTCGTGCAGGTCCATCTCAGTGCTCCCTCGGCCGCGCCACGCTGACGACGTGCTCGCCGGGGTGCTTGAGCACGCTGCCACACGAGCAGCCGCCGCTGCACGTGGACGCCGCGTCGCCATGGCCAAGTCCGGCGGCCTCAAGGCGGGTCTCCAGGTCCTTGACGCGGTCGAGCAGGCACGCGAGCGCCTTGCCCACCGGATCGGGCACCAGGTGATGATCCAGGTCGAAGCCATCGGGACTGCGCCCACCCTCACTGCGCACGATCCGGCCGGGAATGCCGACCACCGTGCGGTTGGCGGGGACCTCGGTGACCACCACCGAGTTGGCCCCGATGCGCACCCCCTCGCCGACCCGGATCGGGCCCAGCACCTTGGCCCCCGCACCGATCACGACGCCGTCGCCGAGCGTCGGATGGCGCTTTCCCTTGCGCCACGAGGTACCACCCAGGGTCACGCCGTGGTAGAGCGTGCAGTCGTCGCCCACCTCGGCGGTCTCGCCGATGACGACGCCGGTGCCATGGTCGATGAAGAGCCGCCGGCCGATCCGGGCTGCGGGGTGGATGTCGATCTGCGTCAGCATCCGGGTGATGAACTGGATCAGGCGGGCCAGGTAGCTCAGCCGATGCTGCCAGAGCACGTGGGCCAGCCGGTACCACATCACCGCGTGGACACCCGGGTAGGTGGTGAGGACCTCGAGCCGGCCCCGCGCCGCGGGGTCGCGGGCGAGGACCGAGTCGATGTCCTCGACCACCAGGGACCACAGCCCCGGTGCGGGCGTCTCGACAGCTTCGGCTGCGCTCATCGCCGGCGCTCCTCAGGCGTAGGTCGGCGCGAAGGCCTGCTCGGGGTCCGCCTTCGGCTTGTCGCCGTCCCAGTAGGGCGAGAGCTTGCGCAGGCGGGCGACGATGGGCGGCACGGCCTGGATGACCCGCTCGATCTCGCAGTCACGGGTGTGGCGAGAGAGAGAGAAGCGCACGGTGCCGTGGGCGGCCGTGTAGGGAATCCCCATGGCGCGCATCACATGCGAGGGCTCGAGCGAGCCCGAGGTGCAGGCCGAGCCGCTGGAGGCCGCGATGCCCTCCTTGTTGAGCAGCAGCAGGATGGCCTCTCCCTCGATGTACTCGAAGGCGATATTGGCCGTGTTGGGCAGGCGGTTCTCCACGTCGCCGGTCGCGAAGGCATTGGGCACCTGGGCCAGGATGCCGGCCTGGAGCTGGTCGCGCATGCGGCGCACCGCGGTGTTCTCGAAGGCCATGTGCTCAAGGGCCAGCTCGGCCGCGACACCAAGGCCGACGATGGCCGGCACGTTCTCGGTGCCGGCCCGGCGCCCCCGCTCCTGGTGTCCGCCGCGCAGCAGCGGGCGGAAGCGCGTCGAACGCTTCAGATAGAGCACGCCAATACCCTTGGGCGCATGCAGCTTGTGACCCGAGATCGACAACATGTCGATCTTCGACTGCTTGAGGTCGATGGGTACCTTGCCGACCGCCTGGACCGCGTCGGTGTGGAACATCACGCCAGCCTCGTGAGCCAGCTCGGCCATCTCCTCGATCGGGAAGATCGTGCCGGTCTCGTTGTTGGCCCACATGAATGAGGCGACGGCGACCTTTGCCGAGAGCTTGCTCCGGTACTCGTCGAGGTCGATGCGGCCGCGGCTGTCCACCTTGACGCGGTGGACCGTGTAGCCCTCCTTCTCGAGATGCTCGGCCAGGCTGAGGACCGCCGGATGCTCGACCGTCGAGGTGATGATCTCCTTGCGATCGGGCTGCGCCCGCAGCGCGGAGAGGATCGCCGTCGAGTCGGACTCGGTGCCGCAGGACGTGAAGATCACCTCGGAGTCGTGCTCGGCGCCGACCAGCGCCTGGATCTGGGCGCGGGCCTTCTTGACCGCGAGCCCCACCTTGTTGCCGAAGCTGTGCATCGACGACGGATTGCCGAACTGCTCGGTGAAGAACGGCAGCATCGCCTCGACCACCTTCGGGTCACACTGGGTCGTGGCGTTGTTATCGAGATAGATCGGTCCCATGGCTCAGGCCTCCGTCAGGCAGGCTCCGCTTGGGGCATGCTTGTGGGCACTGATGGGGATGACCTTGACGAACTCGCCGAGGGCCTCGATCAGCTTCTGCTGCACGCCGCCCAGGGTCACGGCCTCCATCTGGCAGCCACTGCACGCCCCCTTCAGGCTCACGTAGATGTTCTTGCCGTCGATGTCGATCAGGTCGATGTCGCCGTGGTCGCGCTGCAGGTTCGGACGGATCATCTCAATGGTCTGCTCGATCTTGCGGATGCGGGCGAGATTGCCCATGGCGGGCGCAGGCTCCGGTGCCGCCTTGGCGCTCGGATCGAAGGCCTCGCCCCGCTCCGCCAGCACGCGGCCGAGGATTTCCTCGATGCCCTCGTGGCAGGCCGCGCAGCCGCCGCCGGCCTTGGTGTAGTTGGTGACATCCTCGACCGTGGAGAGATTGTTGGCGCGGATCGTGTCTTCGATCATTACCGCATCGATGGCGAAGCACTTGCAGATCAGCGCACCTTCCTCGTGGTCGTCGCTCCATTCCTCGCCGCGATAGTTGGCGACGGCGGCCTGGAGGGCCTCGCGCCCCATCACCGAACAGTGCATCTTCTCGGGCGGCAGGCCGTCGAGGTAGTCAGCGATATCCTGGTTCGAGACGTCCAGGGCCTCGTTGAGGGTCATGCCCTTGATCATTTCGGTCAGCGCCGAGCTCGACGCAATCGCGGAACCACAGCCGAAGGTCTGGAAGTGGGCATCGAGAATGCGCTCGGACTCGGGCTCGACCTTGAGCATCAACCGCAGCGCATCGCCACAGGAGATCGATCCGACGTCGCCGATGCCGTTCGCTCCGTCGAGCGGACCGGCGTTGCGCGGGTTGTAGAAGTGTTCCTTGACCTTTTCAGAGTAGTCCCACATGGCTGGCTCCCGTATTCAATGCAAGACGCGTGATGGATGCGATGCGGCTCAGGCCGCGAACGACTGTCCGCAGGCGCAGGACTTGTTGGCCTGCGGGTTCTCGAACTTGAAGCCGCTTCCCGAGAGAGAATCGACGAAGTCCACCGTGGTGCCCTCGAGCAGCGGGGCGGAGTACGGATCGACCAGGACGGTAAGGCCCTCGAAGTCGAGGGTGAGGTCGTCGGCGTCCTTTTCGGCTTCCAGCTTCAGGCCGTACTGAAGACCGGCGCAGCCGCCACCGGCGACGGAGATGCGCAGGCCGGCGACGGGGTCGGCGGAGGTCTGGACGAAACGGCGAACCGCGTCGAGTGCTGTCGGGGTCAGGGTGATCATGGCAAGCCTCTTCGGGGTTGTTGAGGGTGACGGTCTACCCTTCGCAACGCCCATGCCACGCCACAGAAACTACCTAACTAACTGTTTTTTCACACTTGTTGTGCACGCGACCGACAAGCATTGTTCGGTAGGTTCCAGCGCAGGGGGTGTGGGATGTTGCAAAGCCCACAAACCACGACCGGATGCAATCGGGATGGGCGCCAGCTTTGACGCCGGTCAACGAAAACGGGCAGCGCCGATCGGCACTGCCCGCTCTCCGTTGACCGAGGCTTGCGTCCTGTCAGCCCAGGATCCGCTCGTAGGCGAGGCGCAGCAGGGCGCGCTGCCCCTCGGGCACGTCACGCATCTCCATGATCGAGACGAAGGCCGCGCCGGTCGCGGCGACCGCGTCGAAGGGCGGGTCGACCGTGGTCACCTCGACCAGCCACACCGGCGCCGGCGGGTCGCCGATGGCGGCGAGCGGTTCCCCTTCCACCCGAAGCGAGGCCGCCGACAGTCCCACCGTCGTCGACACGCCGGCCAGGCCGGCGGCCGGATGCGACTGCACGATACCGGTCGCCGGACCCTCGACCACGACGTCGTCCTCGCCTGGCTGCGGAAACACCACGTCGCCGCCCAGCCTCAGGAATCGCGTGCGGGCGCTGGTTCGCTGCTTGTGATAGAGCACACAGTGCCAGTCCGGCAGCAGCAGCGCCTGTTCGCAGGCAGGTGCTCCCATCTCGATCATCATGGTTCGGGTCTCCTCTTCTTCTCAGTCCGGCGCAGCCAGCGTGCGCACTTCGCCACAGAGGCGGTCTCCCCGCCCCCAGGCCGTCACCGCCTCGATGAACTCGCCCGCCTCCCAGGCCAGCACATCGTGCTCGGCGAAGAAGCTGCCGTCATCGTTGACGCGGATTTCGCCACGCCGCCCGGCCCCATCGGGCGGCCAGCGTCCGACCTGCACCGGGACGCCCGAATAGGGATCGCGGGTCTCCTCCCAGACCACGCGATCCGCCTGCACGAGCGGACCGTCCGGCGGCTGCCAGGCCGCCGCCAGGCCATTCATCCGCTCGCAGGCCGCCAACAGCAGGCCGACCACACCGGCCGGATGGACCATGCCTCGGGCCTCAGGCCGCCACGGCACTGGGTCCGTGGGTATGGCAGCCCTTCGGACAGACGCGGGCACAGGAACCGCAGCCAATGCAGTCGAGCCCGTTGGCGATGGTCATGACCATCATGTTGTCGTCGTCCAGGTCCTCGTCGAGTTCGTCTTCTTCGCGTTCGACGAGGTCGAAGACATCCCGCGGGCAGACCTTGTAGCAGCGGCCACAGCCAATGCATTTACCCGGGTCGAGTTCAAGGACGAACTGGGGCACCCACTCGGCGCCTCCTCGGGTCAGGCCGGTAATCGAATCCATAGTGCTTCTCCGCGCGGGGCCCCTGCCCCGCCAAAATCATTGCGTGGTGCCCGGCGGATGCCGGGCCGGTGGATCAGGCCGTCGTGACCTCGGACAGCTTCCTGGTGGCGTCCGCCCAGGCCTTGCACGCGTCGTAGGTGGACTGGGCGAGGCTGGGGATCTCCTCGTAGGCCACCGGGAGGCGGTCCTCCACCAGGTCGTGCATCTGCGAAGCCCATTCCGAGGCGATGCGCTTCAGCTTGCGCACCTCCTTTTCCAGCGCCTTCAGTTCGTCCTCGCTCATCTCACAACCCTGCCACGTCCGGATACTTGCCGACCAACTCCACGGCCACCGAGAGGATCTTGTCCGCCTCGTCCTTCATCTTCGACAGCGACTCGAAACCGAAGCGGTGCACGTCGCGAAGCGTGCGATCGACGACGATCAGCTTGCCGACCGTGATCAGCGCGCGGCCGAAGCCTTCGTGCGAAATGTTGATCAGCGAGCTGGCCATGCGACCGCACTCCTTTTCGAGCAGCGCCGCGATGGCGTTGTAGAAGGCCCTCACGCGGGCGATCGTGACGTCGTCCGGATCGCCGATGACGGGGATCATGCGGCGGTCTTCCTTGGTCACCACATAGGGTTTCAGCACCCGCTCGACCGGCCAGCCGTCGTAGGTGCCGTAGCTGTCCAGCGCCCGCGTCTGCTTGTTCATTTCCTTGATGAAGTCTGACGACATCAGGCCTTCTTCGGCGACGATTTCACTCATGTTCGAACTCCTGCTTGAGGGGGATGATGGGTCGGACCCCGCCCGCAGTAGGCGCGAGCGGGATCGGTGTCAGTCGGCCGGCATACAGCCGGCTCAGCAGGCGCGAGCCCGAGAACCCGGCAACGGTCCCCAGCAGCGCACCCAGCGGTTGCAGCTCGGCGCCGGTCGGCGGGATCGCCAGCGCGCCCGCCACCAGGCCCAACAGCGGCGGCAGGTAGGCCAGCAATGC
>JBNLCM010000152.1:0-8184 GCA_050303815.1 Rhodocyclaceae bacterium | reverse complement strand
CGCCTGCGCCGCCACCTGGGGCAGGTGCGTCACGCAAAGTACCTGACGCTCGCGCCCCAGGCGCCGCAACATCTGGCCGACGATTTCCGCCACGCGTCCGCCAATGCCCACGTCCACCTCGTCGAAGATCAGGGTCGGCGCGGCGCCCGCCGAGCTGGCGATCACCTGGATCGCCAGGCCGATCCGTGACAGCTCGCCACCGGACGCCACCTTGCCGAGTGGCCGCAACGGCTGCCCCGGACTGCCCGCGACGAGAAACTCGACCCGCTCACTGCCGTGCGCACTCCCCGCCGGCTCCGGATGCAGACCGACCTCGAAGCGCCCACCGGCCATGGCCAGCGACTGCATCGCCTCGCTGACCTCCCGGGACAGTCGCGCGGCCGTTGCCGCGCGCGTCGCCGACAGCCCCTCTGCTGCCCGGTCATAGGCCTCGCGCGCTGCGGCCTCTGCCTGCGCCAGGCGGGCGGGGTCCGCCGCGGCCTCCAGGCCCTCGAGACGGGTGCGCTGCGCCGCCAGCAGAGCGGGCAGGGCCTCCGGCGTGACCCGGTACTTTCGCGCCATCTCGGTCACCAGGCCAATCCGATCGTCGATCTCCTGCAGGCGCGCCGGGTCCAGGTCCTGGCGCTCGGCGTAACGCTGGAGCCCGTGGGCCGCTTCGTCGGCCTGGATCGCCGCGCTCTGCAGCAACTCCGCGAAGGCCCCCAGCGAGTCATCGTAGGCACTCAGGTCCGACAACCGCGCGGCGAGTCGCTCGAGCTCCGAGACGAGTCCGGGCTCCGACTCGCTCAGCGCCTGGTGCGCCTGATGGGCGCCCTCGAGCAGGCTGGTCGCATGGGCCAGCCGGGCCTGTTCCTGGTTCAGTTCCTGCCAGCCCTCGAACTCAAAGTCGAGGGCATCGAGTTCCTGGACCTGCCAGGCCAGCAAATCGCGCTCATGCCCGAGCCGCTCGGCGTCCGACTCGGCGTGCCGGCGCGCCTCATGCGCCTCGCGCCAATGGCGCCAGGCACCGGCGACGGCGTCCGCCTGACTCGACGCGCCGCCCAGTTCATCCAGCATCTGACGCTGCGCGTCGGCACGCAGCAGGGCATGGTGGGCGTGCTGGCCATGGATGTCAGCGAGGGCATCGCCCAGGCTGCGGAGCTGGGCCAGTGTCGCCGACGTGCCATTGATCCAGGCACGGGAGCGACCGCCCGCCTCGACGACCCGCCGCAGCAGCAGCCCGCCCTCCTCCGTGTCGATCCCCTGCTCGGCAAGCCACCCGGCCACCCCGGGCGAAGTCGGCAGATCGAACTCGGCGCAGATCTCGGCGCGCGCCTGCCCGCCACGTACGACACCGGTCTCGGCGCGGCCGCCGAGCGCCAGAGACAGCGCGTCGAGCAGGATCGACTTGCCTGCGCCGGTCTCGCCGGTCAGGGCACCAAAGCCGGTCGAGAAGTCGAGGTCGAGTCGATCAACGATGACGAAGTCACGGATCTGGAGTGAGCGCAGCATCGGGAGTGCGGAGAGACTTGGCGGCGGTGGGGTCAGTGCTGGCGCGGCGACGCGCTCCAGTGGAGCTTTTCGCGCAGCATCGAGAAGTAACTGTAGTTTTCGGGGTGCAGCAGGCGAATCGACTGTTCCGAGCGGCTCACGCGCACCCGGTCGCCCGCCCGCGCGTCGAAGCGGGCCTGCCCGTCGAAGTGCACCCGGGCATCGTGGGGAGGCTTGAGGACGATCTCGACGACGCAGTCGCCAGGCAAGGTGATCGGGCGTGCCGTCAGGTTGTGGGGGCACATCGGCACCA
Source organism: Rhodocyclaceae bacterium (assembly GCA_050303815.1). GTDB lineage: Bacteria > Pseudomonadota > Gammaproteobacteria > Burkholderiales > Rhodocyclaceae > Cognatazoarcus. Next base: position 6,401 of record JBNLCM010000152.1, on the reverse strand, counting down.
GCGCCAGGCCGGCCACCCGCGGATGGAGGATCGGGCCGTTGGCCGACAGCGCGTACGCGGTCGAGCCGGTCGGGGTCGAGACGATCATGCCGTCGGAGCGCTGGGTGTAGACGAACTCGCCATCGATCATCACGTCGAACTCGATCATGCGGCCGAGTTCGCCGTTGTTGACGACCACGTCATTGAGCGAACGGGTGTGGAACACGCGCTGCGCACCGCGCACGACTTCCGCGTCGACCATCGCCCTGGACTCCGCCACGAAGCGTCCGGCGAGGATCTCTTCCATGCACTCGAGCGCCTCGTCCCGCGCGATGTCGGTCAGGAAACCCAGTCGGCCCTGGTTGATGCCGACCATCGGCACCGGGTGCTCTGCCAGCCGGCGCGCCGAGTTGAGCATGGTGCCATCGCCGCCGAGCACGACCGCCAGATCCGCCCCGGATCCGATCTCCTCGTAGGACGCAACGGGGTAGGCTGTGCCGAGACCGGTCGAACTGGCTGTACCCTGTTCGATCCAGACCACCCGGTCACGCTCGCGAAGGAACTCGGCAAGCCGCTTGATGGCCGCGGACAGGTCCGGGCTCTGGTAGCGGCCGATCAGCGCAATGGTCTTGAATTCCCTCTCCATAGCCCGAATTAGATCACAAACGACTGCCGCGGCGTGACCCTCCCTCGGGGCTTCGCTTTGCGATGTCCCGGGAGTTTCTTAGAATCGTTGCCGTACGTGAATTGAAAACCATGGACAGCCTCGACAACCGATCACAGATTCTCCTCAAGGCGCTGATCGAGCGCTATATCGCGGACGGCCAGCCGGTCGGCTCGCGGGCGCTCTCGCGCGGGTCGGGGCTTGAGCTGTCGCCCGCGACGATCCGAAACGTGATGTCGGACCTCGAGGACGCAGGGTTTATCGCCAGCCCCCACACGTCAGCCGGCCGGGTTCCCACCGCGCGAGGCTACCGCTTCTTCGTTGACAGCCTGTTGACGGTCCAGCCGCTGGCCGCGACGCGGGTACTCCAGCTCGAGGGCAAGCTCATCCACGAGCAACCCCAGCGTGTGATCAACACCGCCTCGCACCTGCTCTCCGAGCTGACCCAGTTCGCCGGCGTGGTGGTCGCGCCGCGCAAGCAGAACGCGCGGATCCGCCAGATCGAGTTCATCAGTCTGAGCGAGCGGCGGATCCTGCTGATCATCGTGACGATGACGGGTGACGTCCAGAACCGGGTCATCCACACCCTGCGCGCGTACAGCGCGTCCGAACTGGTCGAGGCCGCCAACTTCCTCAACGAGCACTACGCGGGACGGGACTTCCCCCAGATTCGCGCCAAGTTGCAGGCTGAACTCAAGCAGTTGCGCAGTGACGTCAGCGAACTGATGACGGCCGCGATGGAAGCCGGCACCGAAGCGTTCGAAGACGCTGGCGAGAACTGCGTCCTCTCGGGCGAGAACAACCTGCTCGACTCCGAGGACCTCTCCTCCAACATGGCCCGCCTGCGCGAGCTGTTCCGGCTCTTTGAACAGAAGACGAGCCTGATGCAGCTGCTCGACCTGTCGCAGAAGGCCGAGGGCGTCCAGATCTTCATTGGCGGCGAATCCGGCGTCGAGCCCCTCGACGGTTGCAGTGTCATCACCGCGCCCTACGAGGTGGATGGACACGTGGTGGGCTCGGTGGGGGTGATCGGACCGACGCGGATGGCCTACGAGCGCGTGATCCCGATCGTCGACATCACGGCCCGGCTGCTCTCCGGCGCCCTCTCCAATCATTCCTGAGTGCTCCGGCACCCGACCGACAAGGATCCCGATGGCCCGCTACCGGCCCGAACCCGCCTTCTCGCACGAGACGCCGCAGCGCACCGCTGTCGTCCTCGCCAACCTCGGCACGCCCGAGTCGCCAACCGCCGGGGCACTGCGTCCCTACCTGCGCCAGTTTCTATGGGACCCGCGTGTCGTCGAGATTCCCCGGGCCGTCTGGTGGCTGATCCTGAACGGCATCATCCTCAACACGCGACCGGCCCGGTCGGCGGAAAAATACGCCAGCGTGTGGACCGATGAAGGCTCGCCGCTGCGGGCCCATACCGAGAAGCAGGCACGCCAGGTGGCGGATGCCCTCGAACAGACGGGTCGCGGCGACGTGGTGGTGGACTACGCGATGCGCTACGGCGAGCCATCGATTCCCTCGGTGCTCGACGCCCTGCGGGCGCGCAACTGCACCCGCATCCTGGTCGTGCCCCTGTACCCCCAGTACGCCGCCAGCACCACCGCCTCGGTGACCGACGAAGTGGCGCGTCGCCTGCTGAGCTGGCGCAACCTGCCCGAGATGCGCTTCGTGCGGAGCTTCTGCGACCACCCGGGCTACATCGCCGCGCTCGCCGAGAGCGTTCGCCAGCATTGGGCCGCCAACGGCGAACCCGAGCGCCTGGTGATGAGCTTCCACGGCGTCCCCCGCTACACGCTCGACAAGGGCGATCCCTACCACTGCGAGTGTCACAAGACCGCCCGCCTGCTGGTGGAGGCGCTGGGCATCGACCCGGCGCGCACGGTGCTCACGTTCCAGTCGCGCTTCGGCAAGGCGGAGTGGCTAAAGCCCTACACGCAACCGACGATCGAGCAGATGGCGCGCGACGGGGTGCGCAAGGTCGACGTGATCTGCCCGGGTTTTGTGGCCGACTGCCTGGAAACCATCGAGGAGATCGGCATGGAGTGTCGCGATGCCTTCCTGGCCAACGGTGGCACCGACTACGCACTGATCCCCTGCCTCAACGAGCGGGATGCCTGGATCGCGGCGCTGTCCGACATCGTCCGCGGCCATCTCGCCGGCTGGCCCGTCGGCGATCCGGATGGCCCGGGGGGCCGAGCGGCCTCTGCCGAGCGGGCTCGCGCGCTCGGCGCGGCCGATTGACGCTCACGCTGACCTGGGACACGGCCAGAAGCGATCCTGTGGCCTTGTGGCGCGATCCAGTCCTGTCGGGATGCGATTGCACTCCGCCGGCGTCCGCAAAGCGGTCGCCGGACCTGGCTGTGACGTGGGCTAGTGGCTGCTGGCAGCGACGACGCGGGCCGAGCCGTTGGTGGACTTGCGCCGTCCGCGGCGCCGCACCGCGCCCGGATCGAAGCTGCCGTTGAGCTTCTCGATGGCGTCGTTGCGCGCCGCCAGCGCCCTCTGGAAGGCCCCCTCCTCGCCGTACTTCTTGACCGAGAACTTGACGCGCTTGCGCTTGCCGTCGGGCAGGGGCCACGACGCGACCCAGAACCAGCGCTGCTTGTCCTCCGCCAGATCACGCGTTTCGGACGCGCAGTAGCGGCAGACCCCGACGACACCCGACCGGTTGTTCTTCTTGACGATGCTCGAGTACTCCTGCATCGACAGGGGCGGGTGCTTGTCCAGGACGTCGTCGCGATACTCGCGGGCGGCGGCAAAGGCCTTGCGCTTGCCGCCGAAGATGCCGTCGGAGAAGTGCTTGCGATAGATGATGCCGCGGCGCTGAATGGTCACCAGCCAACCGTGGGTACGGCTGGCATCGTTGTCAACGCGACTAATCCCGTAAACGCTTCCTCGACTCACATTCGAACTCCCGAGCGGCCTGCTGGCCGAACATGGGAGTTCTTCGGCGCCTGCGTAACAAACTTTAGCCGAGCCGCATGGCACGGCCGAAGGACGTACCTTTCGGGCCGACGGGCGTCAGTCGTCGACGAGGTTGAGTTCGAAGCCGACGGGCAGACTGGAGCCCTTGCGCGCGACGCTGCCGCTCTTCGCGAGGCGGCGCGCCGCCTCCGCCATGCGCCGCGAGACCACGGTGACAAGGCGCCGGCGAAATTGATCGAGGCACTCGTCCGTCGCCAGCGCCAGCGCCGACGGCTTGAACTCGATATAGCTGGTCTCTTCCAGCGTCACGACGGTGTAGGCGTGCTTTCGGTCGATCTCGTCCAGGTAGGCGACTTCGCCGAATACTTCGCCTGGCCCGAGTTCCAGGAACTGCCGGCCATCCACCGACAGCTCGACACAACCGCTCAGCACCAGGCCGAAGCGCTGGTCCATGTCGCCTTCGCGCATCAGGGTCGTGTCCGCCTCGACCCTTCGCCAGGCCGACAGGCGTAGCACTTCCCACAGCTCCAGGTCTTCGAACTCGGTGAAGAAACCCGACTTGCGCAGGATCGAGAAGCGCTCGGTGTCGGGTGGAACGTACTTGTCATCGACGATCTTGAAGCGGACCGCCGACAGGTCCTTGGCCAGTTCGGCCCCGTTCTTGTAGCGCGAGTACAGGTCCTTTTCGAGGGCCTTGCGGATGACCATGTCCATCTGCTCGGGCACATCGGGATTGAGCTGGCTGACCGAGGGGGCATCGGTGTTGATGATCTTGTAGATCAGCTGGGCCGGATTCTTGGCGCGGAACGGCAGGCGTCCGGCCAGCATGTGGAACAGCACCACGCCGAGCGAGAACAGATCGGTCTTCTGGTTGAGCGGGTAGTTCTTGATCTGTTCGGGCGACATGTAGGCCGGCGAGCCCACGCCCATGATGAAGGTCGAGTCGGTATCGCTCTTCTTGGAGACGTTCAGCGCCAGGCCGAAGTCGGTGATCTTCACGTTGTCGTCGTCATCGACCAGGATGTTGGCTGGCTTGATGTCGCGATGGACAATACCCTGGCGGTAGGCGTAGTCGAGCGCCATGGCGCACTTGAAGACGATGCCGATCGTACGGTGGACCGGCAGCAGGTTCTCGAAGCTGCAATAGCGTTCGAGGGAGTCGCCCGGGAAGTACTCCATGACCACATAGGCCTCTTCCTTCTCGATCACCACCTCGAAGATCTTGATGATGTGCGGATGGTCGAGCCGACGCGAGACGGCCTGCTCGGCCTTCAGCAATTTGATCAGGCGGCGGTTCCAGCGGGCCTCGTCGCGCGCCTTGTCACCGAAGCGGATGTGCTTCAATGCCACCGGCTGGGGGTAATGAGGGCTCTCGGCCAGGTACACGGTGGCAGTCGCCCCTTTGCCGATTTCCTTCAGGAGCGTGTACTTGCCAACCTTGTCGGGCTTTTCCGCCATGCCGTGGTAATTGCCTTGAGCGAGGTACGGAGAGAGGTTTGATTCTGGCACGATCAGCCGGAGATTGCTCGCGCCAGCCGATCGCGACCCCGGATCGCCCCCCCTCACCGCGCATCCGGCCGTGCCGCCTCGGCCTGCGCCGGCAAGTTTTTTTCGCTGGAGGACTTGAAACCCCTTAACTTGCCCCCACTACGCAAGGGGTCAAGAACAGGAGTCACCCCATGCAACAGGACAATCCCGCGACGGACGCCCTGCCTGAAGCCGAGCAGCAGGACCTGTCGAGCACCACCGGTGCGACGACCGACGCGAGCGCGGCGCCTGCCGCAAATGAATCCGCCATCGACACGATGCCCAACCTCGAAGAGGCGCTGCGCCTGGCCGAGCTGAAGGCGTCGGAACACCACGACGCCTGGCTGCGTGCAAAGGCCGAGACCGAGAACGTCCGGCGCCGGGCCCAGGAGGACGTGGCGAAGGCCCATAAGTTCGCGGGCGAGAAGTTCGCCCAGGCGATGCTGCCGGTGAAGGACAGCCTCGAGGCAGCGCTGGCCACCGAGAACGCCACGCTCGAGAGCCTGCGCGAAGGCGTCGAGCTGACCCTCAAGCAGCTCGAGTCCGCCTTCAACGGCGCGTCCGTGACCGAGGAGAACCCGCTCAATCAGCGTTTCGACCCCAACCTCCACCAGGCGATCAGCGCGATCGAGGCTGACGCCGAACCGAATACCGTCATCAACGTGCTCCAGAAGGGCTACGTGATGAGCGACCGGGTGATCCGGCCGGCCCTCGTCGTCGTGTCGAAGGCCAAGGGCGCTTGAAAACGGCCCCCTCCGCCACTACCTGAACAACAAGCCAATCCGGAGGCAGGGTCTTCCAGGGCAGTCCGCCCGCCGACCCGGCCACCAACAGACAAAGGATACGAGTCATGGGAAAAATCATCGGTATCGACCTGGGCACCACCAACAGCTGCGTGTCCGTGATGGAAGGCGGCAAGCCCAAGGTCATCGAGAATGCTGAAGGCGCACGGACCACCCCGTCGGTGGTGGCCTATGCCGAAGACGGCGAAATCCTGGTCGGCGCACCGGCCAAGCGCCAGGCAGTGACCAACGCCAGGAACACCCTTTACGCGGTCAAGCGCCTGATCGGCCGCCGCTTCGAGGAGAAGGAAGTCCAGAAGGACATCGACCTGATGCCCTTCGAGATCGTCAAGGCCGACAACGGCGACGCCTGGGTCGAGGTACGCGGCAAGAAGATCGCGCCACCGCAGGTCTCCGCCGAAACGCTGCGCAAGATGAAGAAGACCGCCGAAGACTATCTGGGCGAGGAAGTCACCGAGGCGGTCATCACGGTGCCCGCCTACTTCAACGACAGT
>JBNLCM010000151.1:0-2540 GCA_050303815.1 Rhodocyclaceae bacterium | reverse complement strand
CCGTCGATCGGGAAGCGCAGGTGGCGGCGGCGCAGGAAGGGTTCGCCGTGGACCGGCCGAAAGTCGTCCGGGCCACCGAGCCACATGCTCAGGAAGGCGCGCAGCGTGGCCTTGGTTTCGCCCAGGTCGGACGGGTGCATGGCGAGAATCGCCGCCGCCGCGGGCTCGACCTGCATGTGGCGATAGAAGCGCTCCACCAGGCGCTCGACGCCTTCGGCTCCGATCTCGTCGTAGGGCTTGGCGACGCTCATCGCGAATCGCCCTCCGTCGCGGGGGCGCCGGCCTTGCGGGCGACCAGGAAGGTCGCCTGGTTGCGGCCAGGGCGCCAGTCATGTTCGATCTCGAAGCCGCTGTCGGCGAGGGCGGCCAGCAGGTCGCGATTGGTGAACACCCGCAGCGATGGCAGCAGGCCGATCGCCGCGCCGATCGGCGCGATCCAGCGAAGGATCCGCAGCGAGGAGTCGCCAAGGCATGGGGTGCTGCTGACCAGGGCGCCGCCCGGCTTGAGGACCTGGTGAATGCGCCGGATGGCCCCCTGCCAGTCGGGAATCAGGTGCAGCATGTTGAGCGCCAGGACGATGTCGTAGCGATCCGCCTGGTCGCCCAGCGTGTCCAGCGATGCGACCTGGAAGTCGACGTTGGTCACGCCTTCCCCGGCTGCCTTGCGCCGCGCGATGTCGATCATGGCCGGCGAGATGTCGGTGGCGAGGATGTGTGCCACGTGGGGGGCGTGGTGCAGCGCCGTGGTGCCGGTGCCGCAACCCACTTCGAGTACCACCATGTCGGGTCGCAGCAGGGAACGGGTATGCGCCAGCTTGCGTTGATAGATCGCTTCGTCGGGCACCGGCCGCCGGGCGTAGCGCTCGGCGAACCGATCCCAGAAGCGGGCGGATCGATCGGGGCGGGTTGTCACGGTCGTACTCCTGAGCCCGGGCGGGGCGAGACCGGCCTGGGCTGTGCGTCGGTTGAACGGGCCACGACGAAGCCTGGGGCCTTGGCCCGCCCGGCGCAAGCGCTGGACGGTTTCAGGTGGCAGTGAGGAGTGCGACGTCCCGTGCCGGCGGGGCACCGAACAGGCGGCGGTACTCGCGGCTGAACTGGGACGGGCTCTCGTAGCCCACCCGGTGACCGGCCGAGGCGGCATCGACGCGCTCGACCAGCATCAGGCGGCGTGCCTCCTGCAGACGCAACTGCTTGTGGTACTGCAGCGGGGTCATCGAGGTCAGGGCGCGGAAGTGCTGGTGCAGTGAGGAGCGACTCATCGACGCGATGTGGGCGAGGTCGTCGATGCGCAGCGGCTCGTCGAGGTGGCTGCGGATCCACGAAATGACCCGCACGATCTGGTGGCCGTGGCTGCCCTTGACGGCCACCTGGCGCAGGCGGGCGCCCATCGGGCCGGTGAGCAGGCGGTAGTGCAGTTCGCGGCTCAGCATGGGGGCCAGCACCGGGATGTCCTGGGGGCGGTCGGTCAGCTGCGCCAGCCGCCGCACCACGTCGCGCAGCTCGCCGGTCATGGGCACCACCGCGAGGCCCAGTTCCGGCGGCGCGGACCGCAGCGGCGAGTCGGCGATTTCGTTCACCAGCTGGGCGATCACCAGCGGGTCGAGGGTGACCAGCATGCCCAGGTACGGTCTCTCGACCGAGGCCTGGGTGACCTGGGCGAACATCGGCAGGTCCACCGACGACACCAGATAGTGGCGGGCGTCGTAGTCGTAGCTGCGGCCCGCCAGTTCGATGCGCTTGGCGCCCTGGGCCATGGTCGCGAAGGTCGCGCTCATCAGTGCGCAACTGGGCTGCTGGGTGGTCGAGCCGCGGAAGAAGGCGACGCCCGGCACCGCCGTGTCGACGCGACCGTCCGTCCGGCAGTGGCGCAGGATGATGTCCGCCAGTCCGGAGCGTTCAGGGGAACCCGAGAGCGGCGCGTCGATCGAGATATCCATGGAGCAAGCTTAGTCTCGCAGCCCCGGTGGGCGGAAGTGGCGAGTCTGGATTCGTGGACGATCAGGCAATAACGCCGCACTTTTCGCGTATCCAGCGGGCAGGCCCGTCGGCCAGACTGTAGCCAGGCTCCCTCGACGGAGCGTCCCAAACCCTGGAGAGACCCGGTGATTGAACTCAATGTGAATGGCATGGCGCGCCAGCTCGACGTGGCGCCCGATACGCCGCTGCTGTGGGCCCTGCGGGACACCCTGCAGCTGACCGGCACCAAGTTCGGCTGTGGCAAGGCGCTGTGCGGCGCGTGTACCGTGCATCTCGACGGCACCCCGGTGCGCTCGTGCTCGACGCCGGTGTCGGCCGCCGAGGGCAAGCGGGTCACGACGATCGAGGCGATCGATTCGGGCAAGGTCGGGCAGGCCGTGCAGGCCGCCTGGCAGAAGCTCGACGTGGCCCAGTGCGGCTACTGCCAGTCGGGCCAGATCATGAGTGCGGTGGCCCTGTTGTCCGGCAACCGGAAGCCTTCCGATGCCGACATCGACTCGGCCATGGCGGGCAACATCTGCCGTTGCGCGACCTACGTGCGCATCCGGGCGGCCATACAC
>JBNLCM010000150.1:0-59615 GCA_050303815.1 Rhodocyclaceae bacterium | reverse complement strand
GAAAATCACCCAGGACGTGCGCGAGTACGCTGCCAAACAGGGCATCGGCGACGCCGAGGCCATCTCCCACGGCATGCAGGAGAAGGCCGTCGAGTTCGTCAAGGCCGGCGCGGAGATCTATCGAAAGGTCTGAGGCGTGGTTCGAGCCTGATCCGGCCGTGGCCGGATCAGGCCGGTGACAGCTTGGCGACGCCCAGCGCCAGCCATTTCACGCCCTGGCGGCCGAAGTTCACCTGGACCCGCGCGTCGGCGCCGCTGCCTTCGGCGTCGAGGATCACGCCGACGCCGAAGCGCGGATGCGATACGTTCTGCCCGACCCGGAAACCGGCCAGATCGCGAGACGGCGCCGCCGGCGCCGAGGCCCGCCGCGGCGCGTGGGTCGACGGGTTCGCGGAGGGCCGGAAGTACGGCGCCGGCTCGCCGGTGAGCGTCCGGGGCGATCCCCCCTGGGGCGTCAACCACTTCAGCAACCCCTCGGGAATCTCCTCGATGAATCGCGAGCGCAGGTTGTATCGGCTCTGGCCGTGGAGCATGCGCGACTGGGCGAATGACAGGTAGAGCCGCTCGCGCGCGCGCGTCACCGCCACGTACATCAGGCGCCGCTCCTCCTCCAGCCCATCGGCTTCGAGCAGGCTGTTCTCGTGGGGGAACAGCCCCTCCTCCAGTCCCGACAGGAAGACGGCGTTGAACTCCAGGCCCTTGGCCGCATGGACCGTCATCAGTTGCACGGCGTCCTGGCCGGCGTCTGCCTGGTGGTCACCGGCCTCGAGCGAAGCATGATTCAGGAATTCGGCGAGGACGGTCTCGACGTCATTCGAATCGCCCCCCGGGGCGGCAGCCGAAGCCTCCGACACGAAGTTCGCTGCGGCATTGATCAGCTCGTCCAGGTTCTCGAGCCGGTCCTGCCCTTCCCGCTCGGCCTGGTAGTGGGCGCGCAGGCCTGAGAGTTCGAGCACGTGGTCGACCAGTTCGGGCAGGGTCAGATCGCGCGCTTCGGCTCGCATGCGCTCGATGATCGTCAGGAAGGCGCCCAGCACCTTGCCGGGCTTGCCATCCAGATGGGGCACCGTGGCATAGAGACTGCCCTGGTACGTGCGAGCGCAGTCCTGCAGTTGCTCCAGCGAGCGGGCTCCGATGCCTCGGGTCGGGAAATTGACGACCCGCATGAAGGCCGTGTCGTCGTCGGGATTGGCCAGCAGACGCAGATAGGCCAGCGCGTGCTTGATTTCCTGCCGTTCGAAGAACCGCAGCCCGCCGTAGACACGATAGGGCACGCCAGCCGAGAACAACTGGTGCTCGAGGGTTCGTGACTGCGCATTGGAGCGGTAAAGCAAGGCGATCTCGGAACGCAGTGCGCCGTCCCCGATGAGGGCCCTGACCTCCTCGACGATCCATCGGGCCTCGTCGCCGTCTGAAAACGCCTCGAACACCCTCAGCGGCTCGCCATGGCCCTGTTCGGTCCAGAGGTTCTTGCCAAGCCGGTCCCGGTTGTGACTGATGATCGCGTTGGCGGCCGAAAGGATGTTTCCGCACGAGCGATAGTTCTGCTCCAGACGGATCACCTCGGCCACGCCGAACTCACGTTCGAAATCCCGCATGTTGCCAACCTCTGCGCCACGGAAGCGGTAGATCGACTGATCGTCATCGCCCACGCAGAACAGACGTGCGCCGTCGTCCGCCCCGTGGGCCGCAAGGAGCTTGAGCCACAGGTACTGCAGCCGGTTGGTGTCCTGGAACTCATCGACCAGGATGTGGCGGAAACGCGCCTGGTAGTGGGCCCGCAGCGGCTCGTTTCGCTCGAGCAGCTCGTAGCAGCGAAGCAACAGTTCAGGGAAATCCACAACTCCCTCGCGCTGACACTGCACCTCATACTCAACGTACAGCTCGACGCGCCGCCGGGCCCATTCGTCCCAGGCATCGACCGCGTGGGGACGCAGGCCGGACTCCTTGGCGCCGTTGATGAAATGCTGAAGGTCGCGGGCCGGGTAACGCTCGTCGTCGACACCGAGCGTCTTCAGCAGCCGCTTGATGGCGGCGAGCTGGTCGGCGGTGTCGAGGATCTGGAACAACTGGGGTAAGCCGGCCTCTCTGTGGTGTGCACGCAACAGTCGATTGCACAAACCATGAAAGGTCCCGAGCCACATGCCACGGATATCCAGCGGCAACATGGCCGACAGGCGGGTTCGCATTTCGCGAGCGGCCTTGTTCGTGAACGTGACGCCCAGAATGGCTGGCGGCGCTGCCAGGCCCTGCTGGATCAACCAGGCGATTCGGGTCGTCAGGACGCGGGTCTTGCCCGATCCGGCCCCCGCGAGAATCAATGCGTGGGCTGGGGCCATGCAGATGGCGCGCAGCTGTTCGGGATTGAGATCTTTGAGAAGTTGAGACATGGCTGGACCGCGAAGCGAAGGCCGCATTTTACGGCGAGCCCAGAGGATCGCGACCGGGCCTGCGGTTCAAACGATCGTTGGAGAATTCACGAAATGATGCGATGCCGGACTTGATGCAGCGCCGCATAAGCCCTACATTGGTGTTGTGCGAGACGGAATCCTGCTTGTAGTTATTTACATGCCGATACCGACAAGCCGCTAAAACTAAAGGCAAAATTACATTGCCGCGTCGCATTATCCGACGCATCGCGTCCCCGCACTGGCCAACCCGGCCGGTGGGGTTCGGCGGAGCTGAGACCCAGTTCCCCCAAGGAGAGCAGCATGAATGCACCAAAACTACTGAACTGGTACGCCCGTCGTGCCGGCGTCCCGCTGCCGCGGGCGGAAGCACTCTGGCGCAAGGCCGTGCGGCAGGCAACCGACGAAACCGGCTGGGTTGGCACACCCGAGTACTGGGGTGCCGCCATGGACAACTTCCAGCAGCTGCTGAAGGCCGAGCGCGCCACCCTGTGCGCACCGCTCGTTCTCCCGCTGCTACGCAGCCAGAAGCGCATCTTTTGCGCACCGATTGATGTGGTGAGCGACGTTGCGGTCATGGCCATGCGTCGCTGGCACCACTACGTGACACAGGGGCAGAAGGCGGCCTGATAGCCACCTGAGCCCCAGACGGCTCCCTCCCTCTCCTTCAATGGAGATTTGCGGCATTCGGCCTCCGAATGCCGCTTTTTTTTTGCGCCACCCCCTGGCGCAGACCGGTCGCGCGCGCCCACGAAATAGGCGCGGGAGGTCGATTGCCCTTCGCAATCGCCTGCAAGCTCGCTAATCTGGGACGTTTTCCGTGCCGATGCCCCGACATCGCACGTTCTCGACCGAATCGCCCTGGACACGCGACATGCACTCAACGCCCCCGATCCGATGCCTCGTCAATCTGTCGATCCTGGCCACCTGCCTGACCGTCGGTGGTCTCCGCGCAGAGACCACCGAATCCCTCTTCTATGACGAGATCCCCATTGTCCTGACGGCTTCCCGCCTGGCCCAAAGCACCTATGACGCGCCCGCCCCGGTGACGATCATCGACCGGGAACTGATTGAGGCGTCTGGCTTCACGGAATTGCATGACCTGCTGCGCCTCGTCCCCGGGTTCCAGGTGGCCGACTGGGCCAGCGGATCGCCGACCGTGGCGAACCATGGCATGGGCGACGCCTACGGCCGGCGGATCAAGGTGCTGGTCGATGGCCGCGCGGTGAACAATTCGTTCTGGGGCAACGTCCATTGGCAGGACCTGCCCATCCGGGTCGATGACGTGGAGCGGGTCGAGGTCGTTCGTGGCCCGAACGGCGCCGCCTACGGTGCCAACGCCTACCAAGGCGTAGTGAACATCATCACCCGGTCGCCACGTACCGAGTCAGGCAATGCCGTCATCGTTCGGGCCGGGCACCGGGAGTTGAAGGATGTCGGCATCCGTATCAACGGCGGAGAGGAGGAACTCGACTGGCGCATCACGGCCTCTCACCGCGGCGCCGTGAATTTCCTGAGCCACGAAGGCGAGGCAGCCGAGACCATCGAACGCAACGTCGCCAACCTTCAGATTCTCCTCCAGCCGAGTCTTGCCGACGAGATCCGCATCCAGGCAGGCAGCACACTGGGTTTCGACGATACCGGCATACCCGGCAGTCCGACGGAGCCACTCGGCAAGCGGCGGATCAAGGAAAACTACCTTCAGCTCGGCTGGCTCAGGAGCTTCGGCCCCGAATCCGAACTGTCCATCCAGTTCTACCACCAGGATCGCGCCGAGCGGAAACACTGGGTCATCCCGGCCGGTGCGTTCAATTTGCCCGTGTTCCAGGACATCGACCTCCAGCGCGACGACCTCGAGGTCCAATGGACCCGCCGGCTCGACGAGGCCTGGCACGTCCTGGTGGGTGCCGGTATTCGCAGGGATGCCACCCGGTCCATCCTCTATTTCAGTTCGAACCAGCCCGAGGTCGGCGTCCAGTGGCAGCTTTTCTCCAGCGTCACGTGGAATGCGACCGAGCAGTTGGCCATCAATGTGGGCGGCAATCTCGAACATCACTATTATTCGGGCAACCTGTTTTCCCCCCGGCTCGCGGTGACCTACGCCCTGGCGCCACGACAATCCCTTCGATTCAGCACCGGCTCAGCCTATCGCGCCCCCCAGGCGTGGGAAGCACGGAGTTTCACTTCGGTCGCCTTCGCCGATCAGATCCTCGCCATCACCTACTGGGCGCGCGAGGAGCCGGAGCCCGAGCGCGTGCGCTTCGTCGAGATCGGCTACAACGGTCGCGTGGACTCACTCGGGCTGGAAGTGGACGCCCGGCTCTTCCGCGAACGCTTCGATCGCTATATAGACGATCGCGCCTGCTCCTTCCCGCCAACTAGCCGCAACGTCGTCTGCGACTACGACCCGCCACCGAATTTCGTCGGTCTGCTGGGGCGTACGGCGGTCAACTTCGTCAATGCCGGCGCCATCGTGGCAGAGGGCGCCGAACTGAGGGCGGACTGGCGGCGGCCGGGTTGGGGACGCATCGTGTTCACCCAGTCCTTCGTCAACATCATGGCCCGGGGCGCCCCCCCCCAGGACCCCGACCTGGTCCACAGCGCACCCGCCAGCATGAGCGGCCTGCTGCTGGTGAAGGAGTTGCCTGCCAACTGGCGCGCCAGCCTCGGCTACTACTACACGACCGAGATGCGCTGGCTCAACGATGGTGACGTCGTCCCCTCCAACGGCCGAACCGACCTCAAGGTGGCCAAGTTGCTTGGCACAAACGGTCGCGACGGCGAGGTGGCCCTGACCGCCCAGAGCCTCGATGGCGCCTACGCGGATTTTCACGAAGGCGATTTTCGGCACGAGCCCACTCTGTTCGCGACGCTGCGCCTGAACTGGTAACCCGCTTCCCGCCGTGAGCCTCAGTCGCACCTGTCCCCTCCACTCGCTGTGCCGCAGGCTGCTCATCGGCCTGTGGCTGGCGTTCGCATGGTCGTGGGCCATCGGCGGCGTCATTGACGTCTGGACGCCCCGCGATGGCGCCTTGCAGAAGGGATTCCTCAACGCCTTCGACGCCGCACTGAAGAACGGGGACCATCGCATTGGTCGCGTCATTGACCTCTCGGCCGTGCCGCACCCCGACTTGCCAATCGAACGCGTTGTCGTTGCACTCGGAAAAGAGGCTACCGAGCAGGCACTCGACGCGGGTGCGCCAGGCGTTCTGTCGGTGCTCGTTTCCCGACGCGACGCCCTCACCCTTCAGGCGCGGGATACCCATGGACGACTCGGCGCCATCGTGCTTGACCAGCCGATCCCGCGGCGGCTCGCCATGCTCCGCATCCTCGCGCCGGAGGTGGCCACGGTTGCCATCCTGAGCGGCTCAACGGCCCCCCTGCCCGCAGACGTCCTCACGGCAGCGATCCGCGGCGCAGGATTCACGCCGCGCCTCGCCGAGATCGAACGCGAACAGGAGATCGTTCCGGCCCTCGAGCGAATCCTGACGCCGGATGCGGCCCTCCTCGCCACCCCGGACCCCAGCGTCTTCAATCGCGATACGGTGATGAGCATCCTGCTGACGAGCTACCGGCACCGCCGGCCGGTCATCGGATTCACGCCGGGCTACGTGCGGGCGGGCGCCGTGGCCGGCGTGTTCAGCACGCCCGAGGACATCGCCCTGCAGGCCGCGAAGCTCCTGGGCGCCGACGGTGATCCCACGGCCTTTGCACGGGGCATCCATGACCCGGCCCTGTTCCGCGTGGCCGTCAACGAGCGCGTCTCGCGCTCGCTCGGGCTCATGGACATCGGCGAGGACGCCCTTCTCTCCCGACTCCAGGCATGGGAGGCGGGGCGATGAGATGGCTCGACCAGCTCACCATCCGCCGCCGGCTTCTGGTCGCGGGCCTGCTGCCCACGGCCATCGTCGCGCTCTGCATCAGCACCTACTTCATCTGGAACGCCTCGCGCGAACTCGACCGCAGCCTGGACGAGCGAGGGCTGGCCGTCGTCGGCTTTCTTGCACCCGCCAGTGAATATGGCCTGATCTCGGGCAACCGCGACGCCCTGGACGCCCTCCTCCAGGCCGCGCTCACCCAGCGCCAGGTGCATGCCGCCGCCGTAATCCAGGATAACGGCCGTCCACTTGCCATCAGCGGCGCGACGCTCGCGCCGGATCTCGGACAGCTCGAGCCGGTCGAGCAGCCGATTCAGATTGCACCGTCCGGCGGCAGACTTCGCTTCGTGGCGCCGGTATGGCGCACGCCGGTGGACCTGGGCGAACTCTACGATGTCGCGCAACAGGGTTCGCGCGAGCGCATCGGCTGGATCTACGCGGAGCTGGACACGTCCGATCTGGCGCGACGCAAGCTGAAGATCCTGGCGGTCAACATTGCGCTCACGCTGCTGGCTATGGGCGCCACCATCGTCCTCGCGCAACGCCTCGCCCGGACGATGAGTCGCCCGATCGAGGGACTGGCGTCGGCCGTCGGCGACATGGCCCGGGGTATCCACGGTACCCGCGTGCCCCCGCTCAGTGGAGGCGAGATCGGCGAACTGGAGCGCGGCTTCAATCACATGGCCAGGGCGCTTGAGGCAGCCCACGACGACATGCAATCCCGGGTCGACGAGGCAACCGCCCAGCTCCGTTACCTGGCCGACCATGACCCCTTGAGCGAACTACCCAATCGCCGCGCCTTCGAGCGCGAGGTGGAAGCCGTCCTCGGTATTGCGAGCGAACACGGTCACGCCTTGTGTTTTCTGGACCTGGACCGGTTCAAGGTCGTCAACGACACCTGCGGACATGCCGCCGGAGACGAATTGCTCTGCCAGGTCGGCGCCTTGCTCCGCCAGCATGTCCGCGAACAGGACATGCTGGCCCGTGTCGGCGGAGACGAATTCGCCCTGCTGCTGCGCGATTGTGGCCTGGACCATGCCCGTCGCGTAGCAGGCAGCCTGTGCGCAACGGTCGCCGCCTTCCGCTTCCCGTGGGAGGGGCGCGAGTTCAGGGTTGGCGCGAGCATCGGACTGGTGCTGCTCGATTCCGCCCACCACGACCTTGCCCACGCGCTCAGTGCGGCCGACCGGGCTTGCTACGCCGCCAAGCGCGCCGGACGCAATCAGGTTTGCGAAGCCGAGCCCGAGACGGAAATGCGGCCCGGCGATACCGCCCTCGTGCCCACCTCGCTAAGCACAGCGCTTGAGGAATCCCGCTTGCGCTTGCTTGCCCGCCCGATTCTCCCGGTGGCGCCCGAAGCGCGAGAGTGGGCCGAGGCGGCATTGCAGGTGGACCTGCCTGGAGGGTCCGACGCCCGCCAGTTCATTGCGCGCTGCAATCGCGACGGCGACGGCCTGGCGCTCGACGTGTGGGTCATCAACGCCTGCTGCCAGCGGCTGTGCGACGTCGAGGAGGCACGAGGCCTGCCGCTCTGCGTGAGCATACCGCTCGGCGACGCCTCGATCTGCAATGCGGCCGACGTGGTCATCGCCACCGAGGCTGCCCTGCGTCGCGCCGACCTGCTGCCCGACCGGATCGGCTTCGAGGTCACCGCCGACCTGGCGGCCCAGTACCCGGGCGAGGTCCAGGCCCTGACACGGCGACTGCGCCAGCTCGGTGCGTCCTTCATACTTTCCGACTACCGTGACCACGCTCTGGCCCTTCTGCGTAGCCTGCGACCGGACTTCGTCAAGCTCAGCCTCGACGGCCTGTGCCGTGACTATGAGCCGGCACACGCGGCGGCGGTGGCCGTCAGCGCGGCCGGCGTCGCCACGGCGCTGGGCGCACGCCTCGTGGCGGTAGGCATCGCCAACGGTCTGCCGCCGGACCTCGCCGCCTTGGCCACCTTCGTTCAGGGCGGGGATGAGGTCGGAGGGCTCGATTTCGCCACCTGGGCGCGCGAAGCCGGCGGCAGGCTCCGCGACAGCGGCAGGCGGCAGGCCTGAAGCCAGCTATAATCCACGCCTTTCGCCCTTCATTCCGCTCGCTCGAACCATGCAGGAAAAATACTCCCCCCAGGACATCGAAACCGCGGCCCAGCAGCACTGGGAGTCGCAACAGGCTTTCCGCGTGGTCGAGGACGCCAATCGACCCAAGTACTACTGCCTGTCGATGTTCCCCTACCCGTCGGGCAAGCTCCACATGGGGCACGTGCGCAACTACACGATCGGCGACGTCATCTCTCGCCAGGCGCGCATGCGGGGCCACAATGTGATGCAACCGATGGGCTGGGACGCCTTCGGCATGCCGGCCGAAAATGCAGCAATCCAGAACAATGTGCCACCGGCGCAATGGACCTACGCCAACATCGACTACATGAAGGGCCAGCTCAAGCGGCTCGGTTTCGGCATCGACTGGTCCCGCGAACTGGCCACCTGCACGCCCGAGTATTACCGCTGGGAGCAATGGCTGTTCACCCGGCTGTATCGCAAGGGTCTGATCTACAAGAAGCTCGGCACGGTGAACTGGGATCCGGTCGACGAGACGGTGCTGGCCAACGAGCAGGTCATCGACGGCCGGGGCTGGCGCTCTGGCGCCCTGGTCGAGAAGCGCGAGATCCCGATGTACTACATGAAGATCACCGCCTACGCGGATGAACTTCTATCGGCACTCGACGGGCTGCCCAACTGGCCAGAGCAGGTCAAGCAGATGCAGCGCAACTGGATCGGCCGCTCCGAAGGGGTCGAGGTCCAGTTTCCCTACGACCTGACAACGGTCGGCAGCCCGGGGGTCCTCAAGGTCTTCACGACGCGTGCCGACACGCTGATGGGCGCCACCTACGTTGCGGTCGCCGCGGAGCACCCGCTCGCCCGCCAGGCGGCAGAGTCCGACCCGGACGTCGCAGCCTTCGTCGACGACTGCGTCAAGGGCGGCGTGGCCGAGGCGGACCTCGCCACAATGGAGAAGAAGGGCGTTCCGACGCGCCTGCGGGTCGTCCACCCGATCAGCGGCGAGTATCTGCCGGTGTGGGTCGCCAACTACGTCCTGATGGGCTATGGGGAAGGCGCGGTGATGGCCGTCCCCGCCCACGACGAACGTGACTTTGCCTTTGCGACGCGCTACGGCCTGCCCATCAAGATGGTGGTGGCCTCGACCCACGACAGCTACAGCGAAGTCGTCGCACCCTGGACCGACGCCTACGCCGAACCGGGTCGCGTCGTGAATTCAGGCAAGTACGATAGCCTGCGCTCGAGCGACGCCGTGGACGCGATCGCGGCCGACCTGGACGCCAAGCAGCTCGGCCAGAAACGCGTCCAGTTCCGGCTGCGCGACTGGGGGATTTCCCGCCAGCGGTACTGGGGCTGCCCCATCCCCATGGTCTATTGCGACAGCTGCGGCGACGTGCCAGTGCCCGACGCGGAGCTGCCCGTTGTCTTGCCGGAAGACGTCGCCGTCACCGGACGCGGATCGCCGCTCGCCCGCATGCCCGAGTTCTACGAGTGCACGTGCCCGAGCTGCGGCAAGGCGGCACGGCGCGAGACCGACACGATGGACACCTTCGTCGAGTCGTCGTGGTACTTCTTGCGCTATGCCTGCTCGGACAATGCCTCGGCCATGGTCGACCCGCGAGTGGACTACTGGGCGCCGGTGGACCAGTACGTCGGCGGCATCGAACACGCAATCCTGCACCTGCTCTACTCCCGTTTCTTCACGCGGGCCATGCGCGACGAGGGACTGACGAGCGCGTCCGAGCCCTTTACCGCCCTCCTCACCCAGGGGATGGTCGTCGCCGAGACCTACTATCGCGACGCAGAGGGTGGCAAGAAGCAGTGGATCAACCCGGCAGACGTCGAGGTGGACCGGGACGACAAGGGCCGCATCGTGGCCGCCCGACTCACCGCCGACGGTCAGACGGTGACCATTGGCGGCACCGAGAAGATGTCGAAGTCGAAGAACAATGGCGTCGACCCGCAAGCGCTCGTGGACGCCTACGGCGCCGACACGGCTCGCTTCTTCATCATCTTTGCCGCCCCCCCCGACCAGCAGCTGGAATGGTCGGATTCCGGCGTCGAAGGGGCCTACCGCTTCCTCCGCCGCGTCTGGACCTTCGGCCACCGCTTTGCAGCGTCCCACCGCTCGGGCCTCGATGCCATCGAGGCACTCGACGGGCGTGATCTGACGGAAGCACTGGCCGCCGTGCGGCGCGAGGTCCATACCTGCCTGAAACAGGCCGACTACGACTTCGGCAAGCACCAGTTCAATACGGTCGCTTCCGCCACAATGAAGATCCTCAACGCGATCGAGAAGGCGCCGGCAGAGGCTGCCGCGGATCACGCCGCCGTCGTGGCTGAGGGGTTTTCCATTCTGCTGCGGGTGCTTGCCCCGATCACGCCGCATATCGCCCACGCCCTCTGGCAGGACTGCGGCTTCGCAGGTGACATCCTGGATGCGCCGTGGCCGCGGGCGTCGGAGGCGGCGCTCAAGCAGGACCGCATCGAGCTGATGCTCCAGATCAACGGCAAGCTGCGCGGCTCGATACAGGTGGATGCCGAGCTTCCGCGGGCCGAGATCGAAAAGCTTGCGCTCGCCAGCGAGACCGCACTGAAGTTCATGGACGGCAAGCCGGCTCGCAAGGTCATTGTCGTGCCGGGACGTCTGGTCAACATCGTCTGCTGATGACCGGCCGCCGCACCCTTCTTGCTGTGTGTCTGATGCTGGGCAGCGCATCCGGACTGGGCGGGTGTGGTTATCGTGCCTGGTACGACGGCATGCAGGCGAGCGAGATGCAGCGGCAGGCGCGCCACCCCGGCGAGCCGCGGCGAACCCTGCCGCCGATGGATTTCGGAACCTACACGGCGGAGCGCGACAGACTGAAGTCGGGAGGCACCCCATGAAGCAGGAAAACCCGGCGCGGCGCAGGCTGCTGTTGGGCTTGCTCGCGTCAAGTCTGTCGGCCTGCGGTTTCCGCCTGCGGGGCGCCCGCCCCCTCCCGTTTGCCGCGCTCCACGTGACCGGCCCGGTCAGCAGCGAACTCGTGCGCGAGATCCGGCGCCGCGTCGAGGCAAGCGGACAGACCCGTGTCGTGGCCAACCGGGCCGACGCGGACGCCATACTCGACCTGATCGGCTCTGGCCGCGAGAAGAACATCATCGGCCTGTCCGGCTCCGGCAAGGTCCGTGAATACGAGTTCCGCCAGGGCCTACGGTTCCGCCTGCTCGGCCGGAACGGGCGCGAGCTGATCCCGGAAACAGCCCTTGCCACCACCCGCGAGGCCACCTGGGACGACTCGGCCATCCTGGCCAAGGAGCAGGAAGAGGCGCTGCTCTTCGCCGACATGGAGCAGGAACTCGTGCGCCAGATGATGCGCCGCCTCGAAGCCGCGACTCCCGGGGGCTGAATGCCGGCCCTGCGTCCGGACCAGCTGCCCTCGCACCTCGAGGGCCCTCTCGCGCCGCTGTACGTCCTGCACGGCAATGCACCATTGCTGGTGGAGGAAGGGGCCGACGCCATCCGTGCGGCGGCCCGCCGGCAAGGCGTGACGGAGCGCGAGATCCTGGTGGCCGGCCAGGGCTTCCGTTGGGAGCAGCTGTCGATGGCCAGCGGCAATCTGTCGCTCTTCGGCGACCGGAAGCTGCTCGACTTGCGCATTCCCAATGGAAAGCCCGGCAAGGACGGCGGCGAGGCCCTGGGGCGCCTGTGCCAGACTCTGGAGCCGGGCGGCGACTGCGCGCTCGTCACCCTGCCGGAGCTCGACTGGGCGGCCCGCAAGGCGACCTGGTTCACGACCCTGTCCGCTCAGGGGGTCACCATCGAGATGACCACGCCGCCGCGCGAGCAGTTGCCGGCCTGGGTCGGCGCCCGCCTCAAGCGACAGGGGCAGACCGCGCCGGTCGAGGCGCTCGAGTTCATCGCCGAACATGTCGAGGGCAACCTGCTGGCGGCCCACCAGGAAATCAGCAAACTCGCCCTGCTCCACGGCGAGGGCATGCTGGAACTCGCCCAGGTCCGCGAGGCAGTCTTGAACGTAGCCCGTTATGACGTCGAAGCCCTGCGCATCGCGATGCTCGACGGCGAGCCAGGCCGATGCGCCCGGCTCCTGGACGGGCTGCGCGGAGAAGGCGAAGCCCCGCCGCTCATTCTATGGACGCTGACGGCGGACCTCCGCGCCCTCACCCGGCTGCGTGCCGCGCTCGACCAGGGCGGCCAGGCCAATGCGGTCCTGAAGGCGGAGCGAATCTTCGAGCCGCGCCGCAAGCAAGCCATTGAACGCGCCGTTCGCCGCCTCCGAACCAGGCAACTCCAGAACGCGCTGCAGCATGCGGCGCGTATCGATCGGATGATCAAGGGACTGCTGACCGGCGATGTCTGGGACGAGTTCCTGCAGCTCATGCTGCGCTTGCGCCCGAGAGCGTAGGGCCTGGGGGCCTGCAAGAAGATGGCGCTCGGGTCTGCAGCGCGGCCCGGTTGGTCGCAGGCCACACGGCGCGGCGCTGGCATCGGCCCCGGCCATCGACAAACCCGTTGTCCTCTCCCGCCCCCGCCCCACCCGATTCTCGCGTCGCCGCTTCGGTGGTTTAATAGAAGATTGTGCAGCAGGTGTAGAAGATGGACATCAAGGACTACATGCAGACCGTCGGTCGCCAGGCTCGCGCGTCATCGCGCCTGATGGCATCGGCCTCGACGGAAGCCAAGAACGACGCACTTCGGCAGATCGCCGCGGAGATCCGTGCTCGCAGCCATGCCTTGCTCGAAGCCAATGGCCGCGACCTGTCTCAGGCACGCGCCGACGGCCTCGAGACTGCCCTCGTCGACCGGCTCACCCTGAACGACAAGGGCATCGAGGCAATGGCCGAGGGGCTGGAGCAGATCGCCTCGCTGGCCGATCCGGTCGGCGAGATCAGCGGCGTGAAGCGACGGCCCTCGGGCATCCAGGTTGGTCACATGCGCGTACCGCTGGGTGTCATCGGGATCATCTACGAAGCCCGCCCCAACGTCACGGCCGATGCCGCGGCGCTGTGCCTTAAATCCGGCAATGCCGCGATCCTGCGCGGCGGCAAGGAAGCGCTTCACGCCAACCAGGCCATCGCGGCGTGCGTCCGCAGCGGGCTTGAGGCCGCCGGCCTCCCACGCACCGCGGTGCAGGTCATCGAGACCACCGACCGCGCCGCCGTCGGCGAGCTGATCACGATGCCCGAATTCGTCGATGTCATCGTCCCGCGTGGCGGCAAGGGACTGATCGAACGCATCAGCCGCGAAGCCCGGGTGCCGGTCATCAAGCATCTGGACGGGAACTGCCACGTCTATGTGGACAGCTTTGCCGACCCCGCCAAGGTGGTGCCCATCGTCGAGAATGCCAAGACTCAGCGCTACGGTACGTGCAACACGGCGGAAAGCCTGGTCATCGCCCGCGAGGTCGCAGCGCGCCACCTGCCCGCGATCGGTCAGGCACTGGCCGCCAAGGGTGTCGAGATGCGCGGCTGCCCGGAGAGCCTGATGCTCCTGCGCGACGCGGGCATCGACAGTGCCCTGCTCAAGGACGCCTCGGAGGCGGACTGGTCCGAGGAGTATCTCGCGCCGATCATCGCGATTCGCATCGTAGACGGTCTGGACGAGGCGATTGACCACATCAACCGCTACAGCTCGGGGCATACCGAAGCGATCATCAGCGAGAACTACACGCACGCCATGCGCTTCCTGCGGGAAGTCGATTCCGCGTCGGTGATGGTCAACGCCTCGACGCGGTTCGCCGACGGCTTCGAGTACGGCCTGGGCGCCGAGATCGGCATTTCGACGGACAAGATTCACGCCCGCGGTCCGGTCGGCCTGGAGGGCCTCACGAGCAACAAGTGGATCGTGCTCGGCAACGGGGAGATCCGCCGCTAGAAGGCCGCACCTAAAACCGACAGGCCCCGCTTGCTACGATGCCTGCGCCCCGGCTTCGGCCGGGGCGTACCCGTATCAGGAGGAGACACCCCATGACCCCCATCGTCCGTCGCATCCTCGCCACTGCGCTGGCATCTGCCTGCGTGTCGCTGGCTCACTCCGCCGACATTGCCGGCATTCCCTTTGACGACACCCTGGACCTCGACGGCCAACAGCTGACGCTCAACGGCGCCGGCGTCCGGACCCGTTTCTTTTTCAAGATCTATGCGATGGGCCTGTACCTTCCCGAAGGCGGACAGGCGCCGGAGGCTGCCATTTCCTCCGACGGTCGCAAGCGCATTCGCATCGTCACGTTGCGCGACCTGACGTCCGAGCAGTTTGCCGATGGACTGGTGGACGGCATTCGCAAGAATCACGACGACGGCGCCTACCGTCAACTTGAGAATCGGGTCCAGGCGATGAGAACCACGCTGCTGACCGTCAGCGCGGCCCCCGAGGGGACCGAGGTCATCCTCGACTTCCTGCCGGCCGGTGATACAAGACTGCATGTAGGCGGAAAACCTCTCGGCGACGCGATCCCCGGAACCGACTTCCAGGCGGCCCTGCTTCGCGTCTGGCTCGGGAAGGCGCCGGCAGACGCCGAACTCAAGTCTCATCTCGCACCCGGCGGCTGACACCGCAAGGCACAGGACGAACATGTCTGCACTCGACCTGATCATGGCGGTACCGTTTGGCGCCCTTGGGATTTCAGTCAGCGGTGAATCGGTCACCAATATCGTTTTCCTGCCGCCCGACACCGGGCCAAGCGCCGCAATGTCGCCGTACGCAGAACATGCCCGGCGCGAGATCGAAGCGTATCTGCGCGATGCGGATCACCGTTTCGACCTGACACTCGCGCCCACTGGAACCCCTCACCAGCAGCGCGTCTGGGCCGCGATGCGTCGAATACCGAGGGGCGCGGTGCGTCGCTATGGTGACCTGTCAGCTGAACTGGGCAGCGCACCCCGCGCCGTGGGCCAGGCCTGTGGCGCCAATCCCTATCCGATCGTCGTACCGTGTCATCGGGTCGTCTCCGCAAACGGCCCCGGGGGTTTCGCCAACGCGCGCGATGGCTACCTGCTGGATGCCAAGCTGTGGCTGCTCAGGCATGAAGGCGCAATGCTATGACGGCGCCCGTGTCGCACCAGGCGCCACGCGGCCATTCCGCCGAGATCGATCACCTCTGCGACACCCTGTGGCTCGAACACGGACTGTCGAGCAATACGCTGGACGGCTATCGCATTGATCTGGGCGGCCTTGAGATCTGGCTGACCGCGCGGGGATGCCAGCTGCCCACCGCCGAGCTGGCCGACCTGCAGGGCTATCTCGCCTTCTTCTCGCGCGACCACAGGCCCTCCAGCCAGCGCCGCCTGTTGTCCGCCATTCGCCGCTACTATCGACAACTCGTGCTCGAGGGACGCCTCGCGGAAGACCCATCGGCAAGGCTCTCCCCGCCGATACAGGCAGAACGATTTCCGAAGTCGCTCACTGAAGTGCAGGTCGAAGCGCTGCTCCAGGCGCCCGACAGCAGCACGCCCTTGGGTCTGCGAGACCGGTCAATGCTGGAACTCCTCTACGCCACCGGGCTGCGCGTCACCGAATTGATCAGTCTGCGACACTTCGAGATCAGCCCACGCGACGGCTATGTCCGAGTGACGGGCAAGGGGAGCAAGGAGCGGCTGGTACCACTCGGCGAAACGGCCACCGACTGGCTCGAGCGCTATATGCGCAACGCCCGCCCGCAGTTGCTCGGCGCGCGAACCGCCGACGCGGTCTTCGTGACCCGATTTGCCCGCCCGATGTCGCGGCAGATGTTCTGGAAACTCATCAAACGATATGCGATGGCCGCCGGCATCCCGGCCGAGCGAATTTCGCCACATACGATTCGGCACGCGTTCGCGACCCACCTCCTCAATCATGGCGCCGACTTGCGAATCGTGCAGATGCTGCTTGGACACGCGGATATCAGCACGACTCAGGTATATACCCACGTGGCACGCGAGCGCCTCAAATCACTCCACGCCCAGCATCACCCTCGGGGTTGATTACGGATAGAACTCGGGAGAGCAGAGAATATGGCTCGCAAGCATCGGCAAGGCGATGGCGCGCCCGAAACGCCAGCCATCCAGTATCTTCGCAAGCAGGGCATCGAGTTTTCGGCCCACCCCTACGACTATGAGGAACGCGGGGGCACGCGTGTCTCGGCGGAAAAACTGGGCGTTCCGGAACATATCGTCGTCAAGACTCTTGTCATGGAGAACGAGCGCGCCGAACCACTCATCGTCCTGATGCATGGCGACCGCAAGGTGTCGACAAAGGCGCTTGCCCGCCAGATCGGCTGCAAGTCAGTCAATCAGTGCGCCCCCGAAACCGCCAACCGCCACTCCGGATTCCTCGTCGGAGGCACCTCGCCCTTCGGCACCCGCAAGACAATGCCCGTATATGTCGAGCGAACAATACTTTCGCTGAATTCCATCTACATAAACGGCGGGCGCCGCGGACTGCTTGTTTCACTTTCTCCAACCGTTCTGGAATTGTCGCTTGGCGCCGTTCCGGTCGACTGCGCAATGGAAAGTTAGAAACTCATCACAGTTTGTTACCTGCATTTCTGCATTTTTCTTTGAATTGATCGTAGATTGAATGGCAGAATGAAACATCGCCGAAGGAATGGTTCGGCCCGTACGTAATTCGCCTTTCAGAGGACACGAAATGGACCTTGCCAATCTCACTATTCCCGAACTGAAGCGCCTGCAGAAACGCGTCGATTCCGAAATCAAGAAGCGGGACGAATCCGCCAAGCGCGATCTTCTGAAGAAGATGCAGAAACTCGCCGCGGAGCACGGACTGAGCATCGACGACGTCGTCGGCCAACCTGCAGCCGCGCCCAGCCCTCGCAAACCGCGCGCAAAGGCCGCGACGAAGCCCAAGGGCAAGAAGTCCGTTGTCGCACCGAAATACCGCAATCCCGACGATGCGTCCATGACCTGGACCGGCCGGGGCCGCAAGCCGCTCTGGGTGCAGAAGTGCCTGGACGAAGGCAAGTCGCTCGAGAGCCTGTTGATTCAGTAGCGCAGGCAGACATAGCCAGGAGGCCGCCAGAATATGGGCGGCCTTTTTTTGAGTTCACCTGCCCGGCTCATCAATCGCCCGGCGATCTTCGAATCGAATAGAATCCGGCATCACCCCGCACAGAGCAGGCCGGCCCGTCGTAGGCGGGCACCAGCCAACAGCCGATGATCGACCTGTTATTCGCATTCGCCGCCTATCTGTTGGGCTCGGTTCCGTTCGCCATGATCTCCAGTCGTTTTTTCGGCCTGGCGGATCCCCGCAGCTACGGATCCGGCAATCCGGGGGCCACCAATGTCCTGCGCAGTGGCAACAAAGCCGCCGCCGTCATGACCTTGCTCGGCGACGCCTTCAAAGGCTGGTTGGCCGTGTGGCTCGCGTCGCGGTTCGGCACGCAGGCGGGCGCAATGCCAGACATTGCCGCACTCTGCGGGCTTGCCGCCTTTATCGGCCACCTCTTCCCCGTGTTTCTCCGCTTCAAGGGAGGCAAGGGCGTTGCGACGGCACTGGGGGTGCTCGCCGGATTCTCCGGCTGGATTGCGCTGGCCTGTATCCTGGCGTGGCTGGCGGTGGCCTTCGTCACGCGCTATTCATCCGCCGCCGCGCTGACGTCTGCAGCCGTTGCCCCTCTCGCAACGCACTGGCTTGCCGCCGCACCGTGGCAGACCGCAGCGGCCGTCGCCATGGCCATATTGCTGGCCTGGCGTCACGAGGCGAACATTCGGCGCCTGCTGGCGGGGACAGAATCCCGAATCGGCCGCAAGAAACCCTGAGGCCGGCGCTCAGGACACGGTGGCCAAAGGCCAACGGGGCCGGATACAGATGACGCCGTCGCGACTGCCGGGCTGTCCTGCCGCGAAGCGCATGGCGGCAGCAAATGCGATCATTGCGCCGTTATCCGTGCACAGCGCCGGCGCCGGGTAGCAGACGCGCCAACCCTTGCGCGCGAAGTGCCCATCGAGGGACGCGCGCAGGTGCCGGTTGGCGCCAACGCCACCGGCAACGACCAGGGTCTCAAGCCCCGTCGCCTGCATCGCCCGGACGGCCTTTTCCACCAACACGTCGACCACGGCCTGCTGAAACTCCGCGGCAAGATCGGCCCGGTCGGGTGGCGACAGCTCGTGATCGCGCGTTGCCGTCAGAACGGCCGTCTTGAGACCGCTGAAGCTGAAATCGAGATCGCCCGACTTCAGCATCGGCCGGGGCAGAGAGAAACGACCGGGCACACCCTGCTCTGCCAGCCTGGCCAACTCAGGCCCGCCCGGGTAGGGCAGCCCCAGCAACTTGGCAGTCTTGTCGAACGCCTCACCGGCGGCATCATCCACGGATTCACCAAGCAGTTGGTACGCACCCACTCCGGTGACACGCATCAACTGGGTGTGCCCGCCGGAAACTAGCAACGCGACAAAAGGGAAATCGGGCGCATCGTCTGCCAGCAGGGGCGAAAGAAGATGGCCTTCGAGGTGATGAATGGCAATCGACGGGATGCCGAGCGCCATCGCCATCGACTCTGCGACACTGGCCCCGACCAGCAGCGCACCCGCCAACCCCGGTCCGGCGGTATAACCGATGGCGTTGATCGAGCCCCGGTCTTCACCCGACTCGGCGAGGGCCTGTTCGATCAGCAAGGGAAGTTTGCGGACATGGTCACGGGATGCCAGCTCGGGCACCACGCCGCCGTACTCGGCATGCATTGCGACCTGGGAATGGACCAGGTTGGCGACAAGGCCGCGAGCCGGGTCGTACAGGGCGACACCGGTTTCATCGCAGGATGACTCGATTCCAAGGACAAGCATCGTAGAGGTCGGACGCCCCGGGCAGAGGAAGCATTTCATTCTAGCGGGTACGCGGCGGACAATGCGAATTTCGGGCTTGGCGAAGCAGCCGATTCAGCGTATAGTGACGGGTTTTACGCCTACCGACCAATTCAAGGAAGCAGTAATGCCGGGTATCCGCGTCAAGGAAAACGAACCTTTCGAGGTGGCCATTCGCCGCTTCAAGCGCACTATCGAGAAGGCCGGTGTGATCACCGAGCTGCGCTCCCGCGAGTTCTACGAGAAGCCGACCGCTGAGCGCAAGCGCAAGCTGGCTGCCGCCGTCAAGCGCCACCACAAGCGCCTGCGGAGCCAGATGCTGCCGCCCAAGATGTACTGAGCGTCACCTCACCCGGTTTTCCAGGCCACACAGGCGCGAACGAGTCGTTCGCGCCTGTGTGGTTTTCGTTTCTGGCAGCTCGCCCATGGAGTTCACGATGTCTCTCAAGTCCCGAATCAGCGATGACATGAAGGCCGCCATGAAGGCGCGCGACAGCCAGCGCCTGTCCGCGGTGCGATTGCTCATGGCCGCCATAAAGCAGCGCGAGGTGGACGAGCAGATCGAACTGGACGACGACGCCGTGATCGCCGTCGTCGAGCGGGCTGTCAAACAACGCAAGGATGCCGCGGCACAGTATGACGCCGCGGCCCGCGCCGATCTGGCCGACAAGGAGCGCTTCGAGATCGAAGTGCTGACCGCCTACCTCCCCGCCCAACTCGACGAGACGGCCATCGCCGAAGCCGTGCGTGAGGCCATCGCGACCACCGGAGCGAGCGGCCCGGCCGACATGGGTCGCGTGATGGGGCAGCTGAAAGCCGCGCTCGCAGGGAAGGCCGACATGGGAGCGGTTTCGTCGCAGGTGCGACGCATCCTCGCCGGCAAGGACTGAAGACGACGCCCGCGCGGACATGATTCCGCAGTCGTTCATACAGGACCTGCTTGCCCGCACCGACATCGTCGAGCTGGTCGGCCAGTACGTCACGCTCAAGAAGAGTGGCGCGAACTACTTCGCCTGCTGCCCGTTCCACGGTGAGAAGAGTGCGTCCTTTTCGGTCAGCCCCAGCAAGCAGTTCTATCACTGCTTTGGCTGCGGCGCCCACGGCAGCGCCATCGGCTTCCTGATGGAGTACAGCGGTCTGAGCTATGTCGACGCCATCAAGGCACTGGCCTCCCAGGCTGGCATCGAAGTCCCGGACGACGGCCAGGGGCGACGCGACAGAGGCCCGCAATCCCAGCCGCTCACCGATCTGCTGGGGGACGCGGCAAGCTTCTATCGCCAGCAGCTTCGCAACAGCCCGCGCGCCATCGACTACCTCAAGGGCCGCGGCCTGTCAGGACAGATCGCCCAGCGCTACGGTATTGGCTTCGCGCCGGATGGCTGGCAGGGGCTCGCCGCGATCTTCAGCGACTACCAGGACAAGCGACTGCTGGAAGCCGGACTGGTCATCGAGAACGAACAGGGCCGGCGCTACGACCGCTTCCGCGACCGGATCATGTTCCCGATCCACGATCAGCGCGGCAACGTGATTGCCTTCGGCGGGCGGATCCTCGACAAGGGCGAGCCCAAGTACATGAACTCGCCGGAAACGCCGGTGTTCGAGAAAGGTCGCGAACTCTACGGCCAGTTGCAGGCCCGGGACGCGATACGCAAGACGGGCAGCGCCGTGGTCGTCGAGGGCTACATGGACGTGGTGGCACTTGCGCAGCATGGCATCGAGAACGCCGTGGCGACGCTCGGCACCGCGACCACGCCCGCCCACGTCCAGCGGCTGCTGCGCCTTGCCGAACGGGTCGTGTTCTGCTTCGATGGCGACGCCGCCGGCCGTCGCGCCGCCTGGCGGGCGCTCGAGGCATCCCTCGAGCATCTGGCTGACGACAAGGCGGTTGCCTTCCTCTTCCTCGCCTCGGAACACGACCCCGACTCCTACGTCAGAAGCGAGGGAGCCGAGGCTTTCCGGCAAGCGGCTGAGCACGCCACGCCGCTGGCTCGCTTCCTTGAGGAGGAACTTGCCTCCCAAGTGGACCTGGATACGGCCGAAGGACGCGCCGCATTCGCCCACAGCGCCCGCCCCCTGGTCACGCGCATCGCTGCCCCGATCCTTCGCCTGCAGGTCCTGAAGGCCATCGCCGAACGGGCCGGACTGTCGCAGCAGGAGCTGGAACAAAGCTATGGCATCGCCTCGAGCCGGCCGCGAGAACCGAACCGCGGCGGTCGCACCCACCAGAGACGGCCGCACCCCAACGGCTCACGCCATCGGATCGCGCCACCCGGACCCGTTTCGACGCTGCTGCGCATCGTGCTGCTGCACCCTCACCTGGTCGGCCGCATCCGAAGCGATGGCATTCCGCACGACTCACCGGCCAGCCGTGCGCTGCTCGCGCTGATCGACGCGGACGGTCTCGGCGAATTGCCCACCCGGGGCGGCGTGGGTGCGCTGGTCGAACGCTTCCGGGGGACGGAGCACGAAGCGGTCATTGAGGCGTTCGCAACAGAGACCGACGAGAACCTGTTCGACACCGCGTCGATCGAGACCCTGTTCGCCGACACGCTGCACAAGCTGCACGACCGAGTCCTCGAGGAAGAGTTTTCCCACTTGCAGAAGAAACTGGCCTCGAACGGACGACTCTCGACGGAAGAGCTACAACGATATGGTGAGTTGCTGCGCGAGCGGCGACACCCCAACAGTGAACCGAAACCCCCCGAATCGTAGTATAATCCTATGTTTTTACCCGAATTTTCACTCAGCCTGAGGACTTCCTATGCCGAGGGATAAAGCAAAAGAACCCCGTCGCGCAGCCACTCGTGGCCGGGCCGCTCGCCCACGCTCGAAGGACAAGCGTTCAGTCGAGGATAACTCCCCGATTCCGCAGCTGGACGCCGAGGTTCGACGCACCCGCCTGAAGACCCTGATCACCCTCGGCAAAGAGCGCGGGTATCTCACCTACGCCGAAATCAACGACCACCTCCCGGACGACGTCGTCGACGCGGAACAGATCGAATCGATCATCGCGACCTTCAATTCGATGAGCATCCAGGTCTTCGACGAAGCGCCCAGCGCTGAAGACCTGCTCATGAACGACGGCGCCGCATCGGCTGTCAACGACGAGGACGTCGAGGAAGAGACCGAACAGGCCCTGTCGACGGTTGACACCGAGTTTGGCCGCACGACGGATCCCGTCCGCATGTACATGCGCGAGATGGGCATCGTGAACCTGTTGACTCGCGAAGGCGAGATCGAGATCGCGAAACGCATCGAGGACGGCCTCAAGCACATGGTCCAGGCCATCTCGGCCTGCCCGACCACGATCACCGAGATCCTCGACCTGGCGGACAAGGTCGCCCGCGACGAAATGAAGATCGACGAGTTGGTGGACGGCCTGACCGACCCCAACGCGCCCGAGGAAGAGCTCAATCAGCACAACGCCCAGGCGGCACTGGCTGAGGCCAACGAGTCAAGCGGCGACGACGAGAGCGACGAGTCGGACGACGAAGACGATGACGACGCCGACGGCAACAAGGCCGTCGCGGCGTCACTGGCCCTGCTGCGGGCCGAGGCCCTGATTCGTTTCGACGACATCCGGGGTCACTACGAGCAGATGATCGTGGCGCTGGAGCAGAATGGCTCCCAGGACAAATCCTACCGCCTTCACCAGCAAAAGATCTCCGAGCAACTGCTGCTCATCCGATTTACAGCCAAAGCCATCGAACGGCTCTGCGACTCGGTTCGCCACATGGTCGAGCAGGTCCGTTCCCATGAGCGCCAGATTCTCCAGCTCTGCGTCGATCGGGCCGGCATGCCGCGCACACACTTCATCAAGGTCTTTCCGGGCCAGGAGGCCAATCTGGATTGGCTGAAGAAGGAGATCTCGTCCGGCAAGGCCTACGCCGAGGGCCTGATGCGCGTCCACCCGGCGGTGCTCGAAGAACAGCAGAAGCTCATCGAGTTGCAGGAACGCATCGGACTGCCGCTGAAGGAACTCAAGGACATCAACAAGCAGATGTCGACGGGCGAAGCCAAGGCACGACGGGCCAAGCGCGAGATGACCGAGGCCAACCTGCGCCTCGTGATCTCGATTGCGAAGAAATACACCAACCGCGGCCTTCAGTTCCTCGACCTCATCCAGGAAGGGAACATCGGCCTGATGAAGGCGGTTGACAAGTTCGAGTATCGCCGCGGCTACAAGTTCTCGACCTACGCGACCTGGTGGATCCGGCAGGCGATCACGCGCTCCATCGCGGACCAGGCCCGCACCATCCGGATTCCGGTTCATATGATCGAGACGATCAACAAGATGAACCGCATCTCACGCCAGATCCTTCAGGAGACCGGCCTCGAACCCGATCCCGCGACGCTCGCGAAGAAGATGGAAATGCCCGAGGAGAAGATCCGCAAGATCATGAAGATCTCCAAGGAGCCGATCTCCATGGAGACGCCGATCGGAGACGACGACGATTCCCACCTGGGCGATTTCATTGAGGACACGGCGACCCTCGCCCCGTCCGACGCGGCCATGTACTCCAGCCTCCGCGACGCCACCTGCGACGTGCTCGATTCGCTCACGCCACGCGAGGCCAAGGTGCTTCGCATGCGCTTCGGCATCGAGATGAACACCGATCACACGCTCGAGGAAGTCGGCAAGCAGTTCGACGTGACACGCGAGCGGATTCGCCAGATCGAGGCCAAGGCCTTGCGTAAGCTGCGACACCCGAGCCGCTCCGAGAAGCTGCGCAGTTTCCTGGACAGCGAACCCTGAGCGTCAGCCCAGTGCCGGCCGTCTGACGGCCGAAGGGCCTTTAGCTCAATCGGTTAGAGCAGCGGACTCATAATCCGTTGGTTGCGGGTTCGAGTCCCGCAGGGCCCACCAAGAATCAAGGGCTTACAGGTTTCCGCCTGTAAGCCCTTGTTGTTTTTGAACGACGGGGGCTGGCACGAGCCCCTCCAGCAACCTTGATCCACGTCACGCGGGCCGCGCACCACAACGCGCATACTGCTCGTAAGCCATCCTGCTCTGGTCAATCGTCGCCCTGTGCAAGCCCCCGCCCTCGATCCGTCCGCGCTGATATCCGTCGGCGACCCATCGCTCGACCAGCAGCACCGGCAGTTGCTGGACCTCGGTCATCGCGCCGTCTCCGAACTGGGCGAAACGCTCGACCAGCGGGCACACGGTCTGCTCAATGAGTTGGTCCTGACGATCGAGCGACATTTCGGCTTCGAGGAAGCCCTGCTCCAGCAGCACGGCTACCCTGGGCTTTCCGCTCACCGCGAATTGCACGACGCGGTGCGCGAACAGCTGGCGATCCTGTTGCTCGACGCGGCATCAGGAACCGCCACGCCGGCCGATATTGCAGCCTTCGTGCTGGCGTGGGTCGAAGACCACGTGTCGACGGCGGATGCGGATTACCGGGATTGCCTCGCGGCCGCGAGTGCGCCGCCTGTCGGCACACGGCAGCCATCGGCCCCGCCTCGACCCCTAACCAGGCCCGGAGCCCATCGGTGACAGGGGGTTGAAGAATTTTTGTGCCGCTCGTGCGGCTCGCGGTCAATTCCCTCGCCCTGCTGCCGTTAAGGAGTGTTCCCAATCTGGATTTCGGGCCAACTGCCGCAGATGAAGGTCGTAATCGTCGACGACACCCCTCTCAATCTGGCGCTGATGCAGACGCTGATCGGCAAGCTGCCGGAATGCGAACCCGTGACGTTCTCGCAACCGGAAGAGGCGCTCCAGTGGTGCAAGCTCAATCAGCTTGATCTCTTGATCGTCGACTACATGATGCCCGGTATCGATGGCATCGAGTTCATCCAGCGTTTTCGGGCGATGTCTGTCCACGAGGACGTTCCGATCCTGATGGTCACCGCAGACCACGAGAAGCAGACCCGCTACGATGCCTTGCAGGGCGGGGCCACCGACTTCCTCAACAAGCCCATCGACCGGCACGAATTCCAGCCCCGCGTGCATAACATGCTGGCCCTGCGCAAGGCCCATCTGGCTACACGCGAGCGGGCGCGCCTGCTGGCCGACGAAGTCGCTCTGGCCACCCGCGAGATTCACGCCCGGGAAAGCGAGATGGTCACGCGCCTCGCCCGGGCGGCCGAGTTTCGTGATCCGGAGACCGGTGCCCATATCCAGCGCATGGCGCACTACTCGGAGTTGATCGCGTGCCGCCTCGGCCTCGACTCCGCGCACCAGAAGCAGATTCTCCAGGCATCACCGATGCACGATGTCGGGAAGCTGGGTATTCCGGACAGCATTCTGCTGAAGCCAGGCCGCCTGACCCCTGAAGAGTTCGAAACCATGAAGGGGCACCCGCGGCATGGCTACGACATCCTCAAGGAGTCAAGCTCGCCCGTCATCCAGCTCGCCGCAAGTATCGCGCTGACCCACCACGAACGGTTCGACGGCGAAGGCTATCCGGGCGCTCTGCGGGGCAATGCGATTCCCCTCGAGGGACGCATCGTCGCCGTCGCAGACGTCTTCGATGCCCTGACGTCGAGTCGCCCCTACAAGCGGGCCTGGAGTCTCGACGAAGCGCGCCAACACTTGGACCGGGGGCGCGGCAGCCACTTCGACCCGCACTGCATCGACGCCTTCCTGGGCGCCTGGGAAGCCGTTCTGGCCATCCGCGAGCGATTCGGTTCCGACTGACCGAGACCGACCCGAATGGCAAGTTTCCGAAATCGCCTCGCCCTGCTGATAGGCTGCCTGCTGCTGATGGCTCTGGGGGGGTATTCGTTCTATACAGCGACAGAGCAGGCCGAATTCGTCGAAGAGGTGGTCGTCGCGCAGGCCAACGGTACCGCGAGGTTGATCGCCGACGCGCTCCGTCTCGAATCCCTCAGCCGACGCGAGGACTACCAGTCGGCCGGCGTAATCGCCCATATCCGGGCCCACGCACAGGGCATTTCCTACCGAGTCATCGAAGTGGTCGACGGCTCGGGCCGAAAGCTCCTGCGCCTGCCCGGCCCCATCGGGGATCCGAATCGCCATGTCGAAGCCTTCCCCCCGGACGACCGGGCTGCGCTCACGCGCGCCGTGCCGGGCGCGCTCGAAACATGGATTCCGATCGAGGCGATACCCGGCGCCTCCGACTGGCTCCGGATCGAGCTGGATGACACCCCGATCGCGCGGGCACGCGAACACCTGCTGCGTGATTCACTGATCGTCGGCGCAATCCTCCTCCTCGTGAGCGCCGTCGTCGCCAGCCTGGCCCTGATACGGCCAACCCGGGCGCTGGAAGCGGTGGCACGATTTGCCGAGACGCTGGATGCTGGCGGCGGAGAACCACTGCGGGTGGCAGAGCGGTCACGGGAGTTCGTGGAGCTCGAGGACGCGCTGAACGCGGCGGCCGCCCGCCTTCAGGATCAACGTGAGGCCCTGGCTGACAGCGAGCGCCGCTACCGGCTGATGCTAGACAACCTCTTCGAGCTGGTCTTCGAGACGGATTCAGAGTTGCGCATCGAGTACCTCAACCCTGCCTGGCGCCGATTCATCAGTCTCGGTCGCGATGGTGGCAACGGGCGTTGCCTCGCGACCCTGCTCAGCGAGTCGGAGACATCCGCCCAGCAACTTTCCCGACAGCTCAGGGAACTGGCAGCCAGAGACGCGGAAGACGCCTCACTCGAAGTCATGCTCGAGGGGGAAGCCGGTGAGCAACACTGGTTCAACCTGCGCATTCGCCCCCGGGCCGACGGTTGCGAGCCCTCGGGCTTCATCGGCTCCGCGGCCGACATTACCGCCCTCAAGCGGGTCGAGCGGGTACTCCAGGAAGATAAGCTGACTGCCGAGGAGGCCAATCGGACCAAGGGGTCCTTCCTGGCCAATATGAGCCACGAATTGCGCACGCCCATGAACGCCATCATCGGCATGACAGATCTGGCGCTCGAGACCCCCCTCAACGACGAGCAGCGGGGCTTTCTGGCCCATTCGCGGAACGCCGCGGAGAACCTGCTGGCGATCATCAACGAGATCCTGGATTTCTCCAAGATGGAGTCCGGCCGCCTGGACTTCGAACACATCCCCTTCGGCCTCCGTGACTGCGTCGAGCAGGCCTTCTCGATTCACCGCGACATGGCGCACAAGAAGGGCCTGTTGCTCGAGTTCCGGATCGATCCGACCGTGCCCGATGCCCTCGAAGGCGACCCTCATCGCCTGCGCCAGGTCCTGCAGAACCTGATCAGCAATGGCATCAAGTTTACCGACCAGGGGCATGTTGTCGCGAGGATTACTGCCGAGCAGGTCTCGGAAGCCGAATGCACCCTGCGCATCTCGGTCGAGGACACCGGCATCGGCATTTCCGATGGCCATCAGGAGCGCATCTTCGACGCCTTCACGCAAGTGGATGAATCCGCCACGCGGCGACATGGCGGCACCGGCCTGGGACTGGCAGTCGCCCGCCGGCTGGTCGACCGCATGAACGGTCACATCGAGCTCACGAGCAGCATCCCGAGTGTCGGCAGCACGTTCACCTTCACGGCCCATCTCGCCCGCCAGCCCGGCGCCAAGAGCGAAACACTGGACGTCGCGCTCGAGACGCTGCGCATCATGTTGGCCGGCGACGAGGAACTCGACATTCGCAACCTGCTCGAGTCGCTCCGGACGTGGCAGCTCAAGCCCGAGGTCGAAGGACTCGGCATGCGGGTACTCGCCCGCATGCGCCAAAGCACGTCCAGCGACCAGCCGTTCCATGTGCTCCTGCTGACCGACCGCCTGAAGGACATGGATGCCTTCGAGCTGGCCCGGCGACTGCGATCCGATGCGTCCATCCGCCAGCCGACCCTCATCCTGTCTGCCTCGAGCGGTCAGCGGGGCGACGCGGCCCAATGCCGGCAGATTGGTATCGACGCCTACCTGACCCGGCCGATCAAGCCCCTCGACGTGCTCGACGCGATCATGCTCGCCCATCACAACACGGCCCGGGAACGCCTGGTCACGCGCCACAGCCTTCGCGAGCAGCGGCGCAGCCTGCAGGTCCTGATCGCCACCCAGGACCGGGCGCACCCCACGTTGGGTCAGTTGGAACAGCTGGGCCACGTGGTCCATGCGGTCAACAACGGCGTCGAGGTCATCGAGTCGTGCCATGCGGCCCATTTCGATGTCATCCTGCTCGACGGTTTGCTGGGTTCTCCCGATGCCATGACCGTCATGGTGCGGTTGCAGGAGATGAAGTCACGCATGAACTCGCCGGTGATCGCGCTGGTTCCCCGGGGCTATGGCGAGCTGGCCCTGTCGCTCGAGTCGGCTGGCGTGACGGAAAGCCTCGAGTCTCCCCCGTCCATCGCGGCGCTGGTGACCGCACTTCGGAATGTCAGTTCGGGCGGCGCAGCGCTCGCCCGGCTCCCGGAACCGTCCCATGCGGCCAGCTACAGCGGACTGAAGATCTGCGATCCGGAGAAGGCGCTCAGCTATCTGGACAACGACGCTGACCTGCTGCGCCAGTTGATCCATGTCTATCTCGAGAGCGATCTGTCACTGCGCATGCGCCTGCGCGAAGCTGTGTCGCTGGGCGATCTCCATGCGGCCCACTCCGCGGTCCACGCCATCGGGGGCTCTGTCGGCAGCTTCATGGCCGAAGCCACGATGGCTGTCGTCTCGCGTATCGAGGGCCGCTGCCGCTCGGGCAATAGCAACGGGATCGGCGAGGATCTCCAGGCGCTCTGGCGAGAGATGGACGCACTCGCGACGGCCCTCGGCCGCTTGCTACTGGAAGAGGAAGGCGAAACGTACGGCACCACGACCTGACGTTTCGCACGTGCGTCAGGCCGCCCGCTGGATCAGCTCCACCTTGTAGCCATCCGGATCCTCGACGAAGGCAATGACGGTCGTCCCGTGCTTCATCGGGCCGGCCTCGCGCACAACCCGGCCGCCGACAGCCCGGATGTCATTGCATGCCCGTGCGGCATCGGGCACCTCAAGGGCGATGTGACCATAGCCCGTGCCCAGATCGTAGGCGGTCGTGTCCCAGTTGTGCGTCAGTTCCAACACGGCCCCCTCGCTCTCCGGCTGGTAGCCGACAAAGGCCAGCGTGAATCGACCGTCCGGGTAGTCCTTCCTTCGCAGCAAGGTCATCCCAAGGACATCCGTATAGAACGCGATCGAAC
This sequence comes from Rhodocyclaceae bacterium, assembly GCA_050303815.1. Classification (GTDB taxonomy): domain Bacteria; phylum Pseudomonadota; class Gammaproteobacteria; order Burkholderiales; family Rhodocyclaceae; genus Cognatazoarcus. The sequence goes on along the minus strand of JBNLCM010000150.1, from coordinate 30,392 downwards.
GATCCAGATCGCCGACCCGAAGCATCGTGTGCAGCAGTCTCATAGGCACCTCGTCATGAAAGGCCACCGGTCGGTGGCATGAAGATGGGCAGGCACTGCCCCTCCCGCCTCAACCGGGCACGGAGGTCCGGCCAATCGGGGCAGAGCGACGCCACGACGGACCAGAACCGGTCCGAGTGATTCATTTCCCGGAGGTGGGCCACCTCATGGGCAACCACGTAATCGGCCACCTCCGGCGCGAGCAGGGCAAGCTTCCAGTGGAGGCGGATGCCACTGCGCCGGCTGCAACTCCCCCAGCGCGTCCGCGCTGCGCCCAGGCGGACCACTGGCGGCGCCAGGCCCAGAACCTGGCAATGCTCCGACACCCGCCCTTCAAACCAGGCCAGCACGCGTGCGCGCAGTGCCTTTTCGAGCCCGCCAACGGGATCGCAGGCGGGCAGCGCGAGCACTTCGCGACCCGTGTTGTCCGCACGCCAGCGCGCGCGCCGGCAGCCGGTATCCAGCTGGATGACGACAGATTGGCCGAGCACCGGCAGAATGACGCCGTCAGTCAGTTCCAGTTGCGATGCGGCCAGGCGCTCCTGCCGCCTCGCGAGATGTCGCGCGAGCCACGCCTGGTTGCTTTGAACGAATGCCTCGATCTGGCCGACCGGCATCCGATGCGGAGCCCGGACCACGACGTCATGGTCACTCACCTGCAGCGCCACGGTCTTGCGGGCGGAGCGGACCAGTCGGTAGGCCGCCATCGCGCTGCCACCCACGGCATCTCCTCCAAGCGCGGCGCCGTCGCGCGATCCGTGAGGGTTTTCTTTCATATCCGGCGGCCCGGGACGGATAATGTGGCGCAGTCTCCTTCCGAACCGGTACCTCCATGAGCCAGATCGATACTGCGACCCATCGTTCGACCCAGCCGGCCGATATGCCGTTTCAGGCACGAATCCGGACTGTCTGGGGCGTCTGGGTCCGCATGCTCAACCGCGATCACCTGAAGGGGGCCTTCACGCGGGAAACGGACGCCAGGAACTTTGCCCGCCAGGCAGCGGGGACCCAGCACATCGCCGAAGTGCGGCAGATTCGCGTCCTGGTCAACATGGACGCTCGCGAGGCCTACCTGCTGGGCGAGCCGTCCGATCCGCTGGTCGCCCTCGACGTGGATTTCCAGCACAAGCTGCGCAAGGACGAGTTGCGCGCCCAGGCCCTCTCCCGACTCTCGCCGGAAGAGCGTGCCGCGCTCGGCCTCGACCCCTAGGGTCTGTGGGCATCGCGACACCGCCGGCACGCTCAGCGCCTGTCCTCCCATTCGTAGCCGCGCTGCTCGATCTCCATGCGCATCCGGGCCATCGCCGCCTCGACCTGGGCCCGAGGCCCCTTCATACCCAGCTCCACCGAGCGCCGACGCCCTTCTTCGGCGAAGGTCGGCAAACTGAACAGGGTGGCGACAGGAAACTCGGCGCTGAGCGTTTCCATCAGGTCAACAAGGCGCCCCTCCATCGCCTCCCACACCGTGATTGCCTGTTCGACGAAGTCTTCGCCATGGTGCAGGTGCGCCAGGCGGTGATCGAGCACCCATTCCACCATCGGCCAGGCCATGACCGGAAACCCCGGCACAAAGAAATGCCTGGCCACGGAGAAACCGGGGATCCGGTTGTACGGGTTGGGGATGATCTCGCTCCCTTCGGGGAACACGCCCATCTGCAAGCGGTGAGGCGTGACCTCGTCCCCGAACTGGGCCCGGATCTCCCGCTCGGCGTCCGGGTGCAGTAACAGCGGGACCCCAAGCGCCATGGCGGCGGACTGTCGCGTCCGGTCATCGGGGGTCGCGCCGATTCCGCCGAAGCTGAACACCGTGTCGGCGCCCCCCATGGAATCGGCCAGTACCTGGGTCAGCCGCGTGCTGTCGTCTCCCACGTAGCGCGCCCAGGCGAGTCTCAGCCCACGCGCGGCGAGCAACTCGATCAGCTTCGACAGGTGCTTGTCCTGCCGCCGCCCGGAAAGAATCTCGTCGCCGACGATGATGGCGCCAATAGCCATGCTCACTTCACCCCTTGTCTTCCACGACCCAACCGGTCTCGACGCGATGCCGTTGCAGCGCCTCGAGCAGATAATGCACGAAAGCCAGCCCGCAGAAGGCTGGCGCCACGAGGTTGAGGAACGGAATGTATCCCAGCGCCGCGCAGCCAACGCCGAGCATCAGCAGTCCGCTGGCATGCTGATCCGGGATCTGCTTCATCTCGTCCCGGTCCGCGTGCATCATCAGCGCATCGTAGCGGAAAGCCTTCCGGTTCAGCCATGCGGTCAGCAGCAAGGGAATCACGATCCCGAGCCCGGGCACCAGCCACAGGGGCAGCGAGAGCAGCATCCCCACCACGAACACACCGCCGGCCGAGAGGGCATTGAGCACGCTCCCGGCCTGCGAGCCCCCCGTCCGGCGCTCCAGCATCGCGTAGTCGGTTGCCGCCACCTTTTCGAGCATCATGGGCAGGGAGATGGCCGCGACGATCAGCGCCGCAGTCACATAGATGAGGGGCAGGATCAGGAGCCCGATCACGATATGAACCAGTACCATCACGAATCCGGCGCCCAGATCGGAGCCGCTCATCCAGTCCGACAACCACTGCCAGTCATCGAGCCAGCCCATGACGCCGCCGACCAGAGAGCCCCAGAATATGGCGGCGAGAATCGCCCAGATGGCGAGCGACGCCAGCCCGGGCCATATGAGGTGCCAGATCACATCTGTGCGCGTGAGACTGCGAAGGGCCCTGCCGAGCGCCTGAAAGACCGGTGACATGGTATTGAACATCCTCCTGCGAACGATTCTATCGCGACACCTGATCGCGTCACCTGATGCAAGACCGTGCAATGACCGCGGGGTTCGCGGACGCCCACTCGCCGGGCGCCATGGGGCATGGCCATGAACTACCGGCTGCTTGATGCCGGCGATCGCGCCATCACGATCGAGTTCGGCGATCAACTCGATGCCGACTGCATGGAACGCGTCGCACGCCTGGCCGAAGGCCTGCGCGCGGACGCCGGCCTCGCCGAAAAGGGTGGCGTGCAGGAAGTGGTGCCGACCTTCCGTTCGGTGACAGTCGTCTTCGATCCCTTGCGCCTGCCACTCGCGCAACTCGAGGCGCGCGTCCAGGCGCTGCTGTCGACCCCGCCGGCCGAGACGCGCACCCGGGTGCGAACCTGGCACCTGCCCGTGTGCTACGGCGGCGAGTACGGGCCTGATCTGGACGACGTCGCGACACGCCTGGCGTGCGAGCCGCAAGCCGTTGTCGAGCATCACGCCGGCGCCAGCTACCGGGTGGCGATGCTGGGATTCCTGCCGGGCTTCGCGTTCATGACGGGATTGCCCGATCCCCTGCACCTGCCCCGCCGCGAGGAACCCCGCGTGCGGGTCCCTGCGGGCAGCGTCGCGATCGCGACGGCCCTGACGGCCGTCTACCCGTGGGAAAGTCCGGGGGGCTGGCACCTGCTCGGCCGCAGCCCCATTCCCTTGTTCGATTCCGTCGCCCCTTCGCCAGCGCTGCTCGCGCCCGGCGACCAGGTCCGGTTCGTGCCCATCGACTGCGACGAGTACCGGGCGCTGGAAGCCATCGCCGACCCGGCCGAACGGGTGCGCCGCTGCCTGCGTGAGGGCGCGCCATGACCCAGGCCCGGATCATCTCCCCGGGCGCATTGGCCAGCATCCAGGATGCCGGGCGCCACGGCTGGCGTCATCTTGGCGTGCCCTGGTCCGGCGCCCTCGACCCGAACCTGATGGTTCTGGCCAACGCGCTGGCCGGCAATCCCCATGACACGCCGGTCATCGAATGCTTCGAGGGTGGTCTGAAGCTCGCTGCCGAGGGTGGGCGGCTCCGCGTGGCCGTGGCGGGTGCGGTTCGCCTGTCCATCCGGGGACCGGAAGGCGCGCGCGCGGTCGACAGCTGGCGGAGCATTGATCTGGCCGACGGCGAAACGCTCAGCCTCGATGCGTGCGAGGGCCCGCGGCGATGCGCTTATGTGGCGCTCCTCGGCATTCAGGTGCGGAGGCAGTTGGGCAGCGCATCCACGTATGCCCGCGCTGCGCTTGGCGGCCTCAACGGCCACGCCCTGGCCGCTGGCGACCGGCTGGCCTGCGCACCAGCCCCCTCGACGCCCTGCCTTGCGCTCCCCGGCCCGCCACCCGGCCACGACAGGCCCATCCGGATCCTGCCCGGTCCGCAGGCCGATCACTTCGCGCCAGACGCGCTGACGACGCTATGCGCCAGCGCGTATCGCGTCGGCAGTCAGTCGGACAGAATGGGGCTGCGGCTCGATGGCCCGCGCCTACCGCATCGGGATGCGGCATCGCGCGAGATCCTCTCGGACGCGACAGTGCCCGGCAACATCCAGGTGCCAGGCAACGGACTGCCGATCGTCCTACTCGCCGACGGCCAGACCGCGGGCGGCTACCCCAAGATCGCCACGGTCATTTCGGCGGACTTGCCTCGCCTCGCGACGGTCCGCCCGGGGGTCGACGTACACTTCGCCCGGGTCGACCGGCCTGCCGCCGAACAGGCGGCCCGCGAATGCGCCGATCTGCTGGCGGCGCAGATCGCCTCCCTGGCGCCGCTCCCGGCCATTGGCATGGTCGACACGTCGGCCCTCCTCAACGCCAACCTTGCCGGCGAGGCCGTGAATGCGCTCGCCCCGACGGACTGGAACGCACCATGAAACTGAACCTCAATGCCGACCTCGGCGAATCGTTCGGCGCCTGGACCATGGGCGACGACGACGCCTTACTCCCGTCGCTCGACAGCGCGAGCATCGCGTGCGGCTTCCACGCCGGCGACCCGACGATCATGCGACGGACAATCCGCGCGGCCCGTGCGCAACGCGTGTCGGTCGGTGCGCACCCCGCTTACCCGGATCTCGTCGGCTTCGGCCGCCGGCACATGGACATCACCGGCGAGGCGCTCGAAGACCTGCTGATCTACCAGATTTCGGCCCTGGCCGGCGTGGCACGCGTCGAAGGCTGGCCGCTAAGCCACGTCAAGCCCCACGGCGCGCTCAGCAACGCGGCATGCGCGGACAGGGCGCTGGCCACCTGCGTGGTGCAGGCCATCCGCGCCTGCGACCCGCATCTGATCCTGCTCGCCCCGGCCTGTTCCGAGCTGGCCCGCGCGGGCCGGGATGCGGGAATGCGCGTCGCAATCGAGATTTTCGCCGACCGACGCTATGCGGAAGATGGCCAGCTCCAGTCCCGCACGCTACCGGGAGCGGTTATCCATGACGCCGCCGAGGCCATCGAACACGTTCTGGCGATGCTGTCGCGCGGCGGGCTCGTCACGGACGCGGGACACTGCCTGCCGACCCCGATTCACAGCATCTGCGTCCACGGCGACAGCCCTGCCGCGGTTACGATGGCTGCCACGCTCCGGCAGGGCCTGCTGTCCGCAGGCCACGCGCTGGCGCCGCTCGATGACCTGGCGAGCGGCTAGCTAGCCCGCCGTGCCGCCAGCGGAGAGCAGCCCACTGCGAACCTGGCAGGCCGCCCGTTCGAAGCGGTCGCGCAAGGCCGCAGCCAATTGCAGCGCCTCGTCGTCACTGCCCGCCTTGCAGGCCTTTTCGAGGGTTTCGCAGGCGACGGCCAGCGGCTCGGCCTCGACCCACCGCGCGGTCGACTTGATCCGGTGCCCCACCTCTCGCAATGTGGCCGTATCGCCCTCCGCATGGGCTTTGCCGCACTCTCGCACGGCTTCCTCCAGGCTATTGACGAAGGCCTGGGCAAATCGCGACGCCCGTTCCCGATCACCGCCCCCAAGGCGATCGAAGACGGCGAGGTCCACTTCGCCATCCGCAGCCATCTGCGGCACAGCGACCGCCAACGCCAAATCGGCGCGCGACGACGCAGCGCCGGTTCCTCCGATCCAGTGAGCCAGCGTACGGTAGAGCTGCTCGGGCCGGATGGGCTTCGTCAGGAAGTCATCCATGCCTGCGTCCAGGCAGGCTTGACGGTCTTCATTGCTCGCATTGGCCGTCATCGCGATCACGCAAAGGTGCTCGAGTCCCGCGACGCGCCGGATGCGACGCGTCGCCTCATGTCCATCCATGCGAGGCATCTGGACATCCATCAACACGCAATCAACCGTCTCGCGTGCAAGGACATCCAGCGCGTCGGCGCCGTTGCTTGCGAGAAACACGGTGATCCCGACCTGCTCGAGCATCTCGGCAGCGACTTGCTGGTTGAAGTCGTTGTCTTCGGCCAGCAAGACCCGGCAGCCCTCTAGGGTTTGCCCCGTCCGCATGCCCGCGCCCTCGGGAGCATCCTGCGGCACCACGCCGTCCAGGCGGTCGACCTCGGCCAGCACGTCGCGCTCCAGCCAGCAGCTGAACCAGAAGGTGGACCCCACGCCGGGCGTGCTGTCCACGCCCACTTCTCCGCCCATCAGCTCGCCCAGTTGCTTGCTGATGGCAAGACCGAGCCCGGTGCCACCGAACTGGCGCGTGGTGGAGGTATCCGCCTGGTGGAACGGATGGAACAGCTTGTCCACCTCGGCCCGGACCAGGCCAATGCCGGTATCCGTCACCTCGCAGCGCAACTGGACCTCGGAGCCCCGGTCGGCCGTTACTGAGATGCGCACGGTCACCGAGCCGGCATCCGTGAACTTGACCGCATTATTGGCGTAGTTGAGGAGGATCTGGCTGACCCGCAAAAGGTCACCACGCAGGCGCCTTGGCACCCGGTTGTCCACATCGACGCGAAACTCCAGGCCTTTGCTCTCGGCACGCGGACCGACCATGACGGTCAGCCCCTCGATCAACTCCGCGATCGAGAAGGTTGAATGCTCGAGCATCAGCTTGCCTGCCTCGATCTTCGAGAAATCTAGGATGTCGTCGATGATGCCGAGCAGGTGTTCGCCCGAGATCCGGATCTTCTCGAGGTAGTCGCGCTGCGCCGGCGAGAGCGGCGTGTTGAGGGCCAGATGCGCCATCCCCAGCACGCTGTTCATCGGCGTCCGGATTTCATGGCTCATGTTCGCCAGGAATGCGCTCTTGGCATGGTTGGCGCTCTCCGCCTCGCGAATCTTGACCTGCAGCGCGGCGGTCGCCTTGCGGACGCGCGACTCGAGCGTCGCGCGATTCTCGCTCGCAACGGCTTCGATTCGGGAGTACTGGGAGAACAGGTACAGGAAACAGGCCAGGATCACGAGACCGGAGCCCGCCACCATCATCGTCACGCGGCTCTGGCGAGCCTGCCACGCACTCAGCAAGGACGCCTCGGACACTGCGGTGAACACCGCCATCTCGGGGAAACCCGGCACCGGGAGGCGCTCGAAGATGTAGCCTGCCGAGCGCTGCCAGCCCATCTCGTGCCAGGTGTCGCCAAAGCGCCCCCCGGCCAGCGCCGACCCCACGTCGCGCACCCGACGGACGGTGCCTTCTCCGTCAGACAGGTTGCACGCCGCAATGATCTTCCCTTCATCGTTCGCCAGCGCAATCTCGAAATCGTCGGACAGTCGGACCTTGTCGCACAGCGTATCGAAGTACTTCGGCTCGATGGCCGAGAACATCACGCCGGAAAAGGCGCCATCTTCGTCGTTGATCCGTAGCGTCAGGGCGTAGGTGAGACGGCCGGTATTGCCTCCCAGGAACGGCCCCCAACGCATCCGCTGGACGCCGCTGGACAAGGCCTGAAAGTACGGGCGCGACGTGACGTTGAGGCGGGGCGCCGGAAACAGGGACGAATGGAAGCGCTGCTCGCCGTCCCGGTCGAACACGACGAAGTCGCGCAGCTGCGGGAGGGCGCCCGTCTTGCGCCGCGCGAGCAGTTCATGGCCACGGGACTCCGCCCAGGCGGCCCAGTCCGGCGCATTCTGGATGGCGAGCCGCATCTCGTTGGCGATCGCATCCACCGCGTACAGGCTGCGCGCCGCATGCTCCGCGAAGATGTGCCCGTAGTCCGTCGCCTGCCGGCGCCCTTCCTCGATCCGCTGCCCCCGCGTGAGGTAGTAGTCATAGCCAAAGATCGCGAGCAGGGCCGAAAGGCTGACGAAGGCGGCCAGGAAGATGACCGCCTTGTGGGGCAGGATGCCGAAAGCCCGGGCGGGCGCCGGCTGAGCGGGGGATCGGGGTGCCGTATCTGCGTTGGCTGGCGCGGTCATGGAATTCGCTTGGGACAGGCGAGGAGTGGATTCACCAAAAAAATACTTACGGCATGAAAAGAAAAAAAGTAACACACGATGTCGATTTTGCATGCCCAAAAGGTCCGCAGCGGACAACGCCGGCCGCTCGTCGGCGCCGGATCAAGCGGATCGCCGCCTCGGTCGTTCATGAAGGCATCGGGACCGTCGGGGCAGGCCATGCAGATCAAGGGCAGCGACATGGAGATCGGGGTTCGGCACCGCCAGCACAGCGAGCGGTCCGTGCGGGAGAACCTGCGGACCTGGGTCGGTGAGCCCCCCGGGCGCGCCGAAGGGGGCCGGCGAACCCGGCCCGCCCCCGAGCCGCTGCCGTCGGGACTGCCGACGGCCCCGTCGACCCGGGGCACCGAGCCGACCGCCACACGCTGCGACGGGCATGAGCCGGACATCGCCCAGTTGGCCACCTCGCTCCTCAAGGCGCTCGCCGAGATGCTGACGGGCCGGCGCATCGTAGTCTTCGACCCGAGCGAACTGAACACGGACGACGCGATGGAGGCCGCGGAGGCCAGCGTGGACACACCACGGGAGACCTTGGCCGGCTTCGGGCGGTCGGGTTTCGGGATTGTCTATGAGCGAGTGGAACGGGTCGAGCAGGCGCAATCCCTGGCATTTTCCGCCCGCGGACAGGTCACGACCGCGGACGGCCGGGCCATTCGCTTCGAAGTCAACCTGTCCCTCGACAGCCACCTCGTCCGCGAATCGCGAACCGAGATCCGCGCCGGCGATGCGGCCATGGAAGATCCGCTCGTCCTCAATTTCGATGGTCGGGGGGCGTCGCTGCTCGCCGAACGGATGCGCTTCGACCTCGACGCCGACGGGTCAGCCGAATCGGTCGCGCGGCTCACGGCAGGTAGCGGCTACCTGGTGCTCGATCGCAATGGCAACGGCCAGGTGGACGATGGCCGCGAACTGTTCGGCCCGACCAGCGGCAACGGATTCGACGAGTTGGCAGCCCTCGACGGGGATGGCAATGGCTGGATCGATGAAGCCGACCCGGCCTTTGAACGGCTACAGATCTGGCACCCCGACGGCGCGTTGCAGGGTCTGGCAGAAGCCGGTGTCGGCGCCATCCGGACCGCTTCGGCGCGCACGCCCTTTGCCCTGCAGGACGGGGAGGGCCATACGCTGGGCGCCCTGCGATCATCCGCTGTCTACCTGAACGAGGACGGCAGCGCCGGCCTGGTCCAGCAGATCGATCTGGCCGTCTGAGGGCGACTCAGCGGGGCCGGCTGTCCCAGATCTTGCCGAGCCGCTTGACGCTGACGGGCATCGGTGTCTTCAGTTCCTGGGCAAAGAGGCCCACCCGCAACTCCTCCAGCAGCCAGCGGAACTCCTCCAGCGCCGGCTCCACGACACCCGCCTTGCGCTTGGCCAGCCATTCCCGCTGCCAGGCCTGGGCAAGCCGTTGCCAGTCCGCCATCAGCTGGGCGTCACGTTCCGGGTTGTTTCGCAGCTTGTCAATTCGGGCCACGCCGGCCTTCAGGTAGCGCGGGTAGTGGGCCAGTCGCTCCCAGGGCTCGGCGATGAGAAAGTCCCTGGGCAACAGGGCATCGAGCTGAGCCTGAATATCCTCGACGACCTTCGGAAAGGTCTTCAGCTGTGCCAGCCGCTTGCGCAGCGTGGCGTGCTCGGTCGCCACCTGCCCTGCCAGACGCATGAACTCCTGCGCGATCAACGTGATCCGGGGCTTGGCCGCCTGGCATCGCGCCTCGAAGGCCTCCGCCGAATCGGGTAGCGGATCGACCAGGCAACTGCGCGTCAGCGCGGCAGACACGAGCTGGGTCTTGAGCTCGGCCTCGGTGCCATACGGCATGAACTGCAGGGCAAGCTCACGCAGCCCAGGCAGGCGTTCGATGGCGCGGACCTGATCCTTCAGGTGAAGGGCGAACAGGCGCGCCAGGCCCCGGCGGTGGACCCGTGCCGCCTCCTCGGGCGTGTCGTAGGGGCGCAAGCTGACCGAATCCCCATCGTCGTGCAGCGCCGGGAAGCCGATGATCTCGCGCTTCCCGACGCGCACTTCCAGCAATTCAGGCAGCGCCCCGAAAGTCCACGCGGTGAGCCCTTCCAGCGATACCGCGGATATGCTGCCCCGCTCGCCCCGCTGCGGCATCTCGACCACCTCCGCGCCTGCCGGCTCTTCTACGGCGGGTAGGGCCTCGGGGCGGATCTGCGCCTTTTCGAACGCGGCCGCGATGCTGCCATGGAATCGCGCCCGCAACTCCGACAGGTTGCGCGACTGCCCGAGCGTCCGGCCGTGCTCGTCAATGACGCGAAAGTTCATGAAGCAGTGCGGATTGAGGTTCTCTGGGCGGAAACTCTCGACTGGCAGCTTCAGGCTCACCCGCGACTCGACGAATCCTTGCAGCGCTTTCTGGAGTGGCACATCCCGCCCGATCTCACCCGCCTCGACCCGGGCGATGAAATCGGCCGTACTGGCGGCGATCGGTTGAAGGCGGTGCCGATGCTTCTGCGGCACGGTCCGCAACAGGGCCGTCACCTTTTCCTCGAGCAGCCCGGGCACCAGCCACTCGCAACGGGCCGCCGGGACCTGGTTGAGCATGGCCAGCGGCACCGTCAGCGTCACGCCATCGTCGGCGTCGCCCGGCTGGTGCAGGTAGCTGAGCTTGAGGGACTGACCAAGCACCATCATCGCGGCGGGGAAGCGGTTGGTCGTGATGCCCTCGGCCTCGTGGCGCATGAGCTGGTCCCGACTGAGGAACAGGCCCTTCGCGTCGTCCCGCTCGGCCCCCTTGCGCCAGCGCTCAAAGCTGACGACATCGACGACGTCCGACGGCAGCTTGGCATCGTAGAAGGCGAAGATCAGGGCCTCATCCACCAGCACGTCCGGCCGCCGCGACTTGTGCTCGAGGCGTTCGACTTCGGCCACCATCCGCCGGTTGTGCTGGAGGAAAGCCATCCGGCGCGCAGCCGACTCGGTGATCTCGCCGCCGATCAGTCCGTCACGGATCAATAACTCCCGGCACAGTGCGGGGTCCACCCGGTCGTAACCCACCGAGCGCCGGGGATACAGCACGAGACCATGCATGGTCCCGCTCTCCCAGGCCCGGACAGCCCCCTGCGCCTTCTCCCAGTGGGGATCGAAGACATGCCGCCTGACCAGGTGGGCGCCCACCTCTTCGAGCCACTCCGGCTCGATCCGCGCGAGGCAGCGACCGAACAGCCGCGAGGTCTCGACGAGCTCGGCCGCCACGATCCACTTGCCCGCCTTGCGCGCCAGACCCGATCCCGGATGGGGCCAGAACTTGATGCCGCGCGCACCCAGATAGGCACCTGCCTGAGGCCCGGTGGCATCCTCGATGCGACAGCCGACATTGCCCAGCAGGCCGGCCAGCAGCGCCTTGTGGATCTGTTCATAGTCGGCGGGCAGGGCGTTGCCCTTCCAGCCATGCTCGGCGCACAGGGTCGATAGCTGGTTGTGGACATCGCGCCACTCGCGCAGGCGCAGCCACGACAGAAAGTGCTGGCGGCACCAGGTCTTCTGCTTGCTGCCGGTCTCGTGTCGCTGCACCTCGCCCCATGCCTTCCAGGCATTGAGGTACCAGAGAAACTCCGAGCGCTGGTCCCGCTCGCCGCCGCGGAAGCGCGCGTGCGCCTGGTCGGCCGCCGCGGCCGCATCCTGGGGGCGCTCCCGCGGATCCTGAACCGACAGGGCCGACGCGATGACGAGCATCTCGGTCAGGCACCCGCGATCGCGGGCGGCCAGGATCATGCGGCCGATCTTGGGGTCGAGGGGCAGCCGGGCGAGTGCCTGGCCGATCTCCGTCAGGTGACGTGCCGGGCTGTCATCCACCGCACCCAGCTCGGCCAGCAGGTTGTAGCCGTCCGACACCATCTTGTCGGCAGGCATGTCGAGAAACGGGAAGTCACCAACCTCGCCCAGCTGCAGGGACTTCATCCGCAGGATCACGCCGGCAAGGGATGACCGCAACAGCTCCGGATCGGTGTGGGCCGGCCGCTGCACGAAGTCGTCCTCGCCATAGAGGCGCAGACAGACCCCGTCGGCGACCCGGCCACAGCGGCCAGCCCGCTGGCTTGCGGCCGACTGGGCCACCGGCTCCACCTGGAGCTGCTCGACCTTGTTGCGGTGCGAATAGCGCTTGACCCGGGCCAGCCCGCTATCGACCACGTAACGGATGCCCGGCACCGTCAGCGAGGTCTCGGCCACGTTGGTCGCCAGCACGACCCGCCGCCCGCGGCTGGCGGAAAACACGCGGGACTGCTCCTGCGCCGACTGCCGCGCGAACAGGGGCAGGATCTCGGTGCTGGCTGCGTGATGGGCCTTGCGCAAGGCTTCGGCCGCTTCGCGGATCTCCCGCTCCCCGGGCAGGAAGACGAGGACGTCGCCGGGACCACAGCGTTGCGCCTCATCCACGGCGTCGACGATCGCATCCATCAGGTCGGCGCCCTTGCGTCGGGCGCCGCGAGCGTCGTCCTTCGATCCCTCTTCAACCGGCCGATAGCGGACCTCGATCGGGTACAGGCGTCCCGACACCTCCAGGACGGGCGCCGGCCGGCCGGTGCGATCCGCAAAATGCCGTGCAAAGCGGTCCGCGTCGAGTGTCGCCGAGGTCACGATCAGCTTCAGGTCAGGCCGCTTCGGCAACAGCTTGCGGAGAAACCCGAGCAGGAAATCGATGTTCAGGCTGCGCTCATGCGCCTCATCGAGGATCAGCGTGTCGTAGGCCGACAACAACGGATCGCCCTGGGTCTCGGCCAGCAGGATGCCATCGGTCATCAGCTTGATGTGGCTGTTCGCCGACAGGCGATCCGTAAAGCGGATCTTGTAGCCGACACTCTGCCCGAGCTCGCTCCCCAGCTCCTGCGCAATGCGGCTGGCGGTGGCCCGCGCGGCCAGGCGCCGCGGCTGGGTATGCCCGATCAGCCCGCTGGCGCCACGACCGATGTCCAGGCAGATCTTGGGCAGCTGGGTGGTCTTGCCCGAGCCGGTCTCGCCACAGATGATCACCACGGGGTTGTCGCGAATCGCTGCGGCAATCTCGTCCCGCCGTTGATTGACGGGGAGCTCTGGCGGAAACTCCGGTCGGGGCAGCTGGGCCAGTCGGGCGGCAAAAGCCGCCGCCGATGCGCAGAGGTCCTGTCGCAGGGCCTCTGGCAGCTCGTCCAGGGTCTTCGGCCGCTGGCGCAGCCCTCGCAGGCGCTTGCGCAGGCGCGGCCGGTCGACCGAGAGGCAGGTCTCGAGCAGGGTGAACGGATCCTGCGACATCAGGTCTGAAGCCGGGCGATGGTCCAGAAGCCGAGCGCCGTCATGCTCAGCGAACCCAGCAGGTGCGCGGACGCCGCCAACACCGCCCAACCGTACTGGGCGGCCTGAAACAGCTGCACCACTTCGGCCGAGAAGGTGGAGAAGGTCGTGAGCGCACCGAGGAAGCCCGTGATCACGAACAGGCGCAGCTCGTGGGGCAGGCCATGGTGCGCGGTGAACAGCGCCAGGGCCACACCGATCAGGTAGCCGCCACTCAGGTTGGCGATCAGCGTGCCGAGGGGGAGGTGGGCAAACACCGGGTTGAATCGCGTCCCCAGCCACCAGCGGAGCCACGCGCCGCAGGCCGCGCCCAGTCCGACCGACAGGAATGCTGCAGCGTTCATCTCACGAAATCGGGAAGTCGGGAAGCCCGAATTGTACCCGCAGCCCCTTGCCGGCCCGAGTCCTCATGTAAGTTCCGGGCCGCGGCCGCGGTCTGGATCTGCAGGGAGGCAAGATCCGGATGTTCCTCAACCTTGGCAAGCGACGGCTGTTCGACCAGGCGGTGCGCGCCTACAGCAGCGACCTGTATCGCTTCGCCTTCTGGCTCTGCCGCGACCGCAGCGTCGCGGAGGACCTGGTGCAGGAAACGTTTGCGCGGGCCTGGCAGCGCTGGGACAGCCTGCGCGACGTCGCGCGCCCAAAGCCCTGGCTGCTGACCATCCTGCGCCACGAGCATGCACGCCTGTATGTCCGCAAGCGACTCGACATCTGCGACACGGCGATCGACGACCTGGTGATCGCGGACCCCCGCGAACTCAGCCGCGAGCACGAGCTGGCCAGCCTGATCGGCGCCCTCCCCCTCAGCCTTCGCGAGCCGTTCCTGCTGCAGACGCTCGGCGGCTACAGCGGCGCCGAGATCGCCGATGCCCTGCACATTTCGGAAGGCGCCGCGATGGTTCGCCTGACACGAGCCCGGCAGGCCCTCCGCCGCCTGCTGGACGGCCACGACGGTCCGGCCGGCCGCCGCCATGCCGGAGGTTCCGCGTGAAGGACAGTCGCAACCTGACGTGCCTGGCGTTCCGCCGCGCAAAGCTCGCCGACCCGGCCCGCTTGCCCGCGCCCGCCGCGACGCACCTGGACCATTGCCCCTCGTGCCGCGCATTCGGGCAGCGGATCGACGCCCAGGCCAACCGGATCGCCGACTGCCTCGAGGTGCCGGTGCCAGAGGGTCTGGCCGACCGGGTCCTGTTGACCGTGCACGCGCGCGGCAAAGAGCGCCGCCGCTGGGGGCTGGCGCTCGCCGCCAGTGTCGCCCTGGGCTGCGCCCTGCTCTTCCGGTTTGCGGCGAACGAAGCGCCGCCGGACTACGCCCGCTATGCCATCCGCCACGTTCTGGCAGAGGCGGACGATGCGCCCGCCCCCGGGCTGGACCCGGCCGGCTTCGGGACCGTCCTCGCGAGCTTCGGCGGGGAACTGCGCGGACCGCTCGGCACCGTGCGCGTCCTCAAGCTGTGCCCGGTGCCGGATGGCACGGGGTGGCACGTGGTGCTCGACTCGCCCCACGGCGAGGTTACCCTGCTCCTGATTCCGTCCCGGCGCGGCGCGCCGGGCAAATCCCTGGCCGGGCGGGAGCGTGGGCTGTCCGCAGTGGCCCGGCGACTGGGCGGCGGCTATGTGGCAATCGTCGGCCCGGACGACGCGACGGTCCAGGCCGTCGAGGCCCTGTTGAGCGAACGCGTCCGATGGCGCACGTGACCGGGTGGGCTCCGCCCTGAAGGCGCCGCCGCGCAGCCGACTACAGGGGTCCGAAGACCCTAGTCGTCCAGGGCGGGCAGTTCCGTCAGGGTATCGAGTTGCCCGCCCAGGATCGCGGCATAGGCCTCGGCCGGCAGCGGCGGTGCAAAGAGATAGCCCTGCATGATGTGGCACCCCGTCTTCACAAGATGACGCGCCTGCTCGACCGATTCGACCCCCTCGGCGACCACCCCCATGTTCAGGGTCCGCGACATGGCCACGATCGACGAGACGATGGCGGCGTCCGATGCGTCCGTTTCGATGTCGCGCACGAAGGATCGGTCGATCTTGAGCGTGTGAAGACGGAAGCGCTTGAGATAGGCCAGCGAGGAATAGCCGGTACCGAAGTCGTCGACGGCCACCTTCAGTCCGCGCTCGTCGAGGTCGTCCAGGATCTGGACGGCCATCGCCGGGTCGCCGACCAGCGCACTCTCGGTCAGCTCGAACTCAATGTCGCGGCCATCCAGTCCGTACTGTTCCATGATCCGGACGACAGAATCGACCAGACCGGCAAACTTGAAGTGCGACGCCGACAGGTTCACAGCGATGGCGCGACGGGGCAGGCCCTGGTCCCGCCACAGGGCGGCCTGGCGACAGGCCGAGTCGATGACCCACTCGGACAGCGGAATGATCAGGCCCATTTCCTCGGCCAGGGGGATGAACTCCACCGGTGAGATATTGCCCTGCACCGGATCCCGCCAGCGCATCAGCGCCTCGGCTCCGACGACGCTGCGCTCCCGCAGATCGACTTTCGGCTGGTAATGAAGCGAGAACCCGATCTTGAGTTCCAGCGCCAGGCGCAGGCTGCTCTCGAGCTGGAGCCGCCCCACCGACTGCTCGCGCATCCGGTTCGAGTACTCCATGACGCTGCCACCGACCGGATCGCGCTTGGCCTGCCGGAGGGCCGTCTCGGCCCCCTTCAGCAGCGACTCTGCCGAGTCCGCGTGATCGGGGAAGCGCGCGAGGCCGACACTGCTCTGCATCACCAACGAGTGGCGCATGACGGCAATGGGCTCGCTGATCCGATCTTTCAGCGCTTGGACAACCTGACCGATACCGCCGTTCTGCTCGAGGACATTGGCACGCACCATCACGGCGAACTGGTCGGGACCATAGCGCGCCGCGATCGCGAGTTCGGTATCGTCCGCGACGTCGCCACTCCCGAGCGCCTCCCGCGCGAAATCGCGAACCCGGCTGGCCACCACCTGCAGTACCTGGTCGGCTCCCTCGCGCCCCAGGCTGTCGTTAAGCAAGCCGAAGCGGTGGAGATCGGCGAGCAGGACAGCGACCACCTCGTTATGGCGGGCGGCGCGTAATAGCGTGGCCTCGAGGGCCTCGCGAAACGCATTCCGGTTGGGCAGCCCGGTGAGCGGGTCGAAATAGGCCAGGTAGCGGATACGCCGCTCGGCGTCGACCTGCTCGGTCACATCCTGGATCGTGCCGTGGGCACCGCAGACCTGGCCCATCGCATCGAATTCCGGCACCGCGGTGTCGCGCAGGGTGTGGACGGATCCGTCAGGCCAGACGGTGCGATAGTCCACCTGATACGCCTGGCCGTCGCGCAGGCCATCGAGCGCCTCTTCGAGCACCTCACGGTCGCTCGGATGGATGAAGTTAAGCGGCTCCTCGAGCCGGCGGTGGCGGCGGCTCTGGCCGACACCGTAGAGTTCCGGATACGTCGTTGAACAGTCGAGCTGTTCCGTCCGGGCGTCCCAGTTCCAGCTCCCCATGCGGGCCACGCGCTGCGCCTGCAGCAGGCGCTCCTCGCTGACGGCGAGCGCCTCGCGGGTCTCGGATGCACGCAGCACATAGCGCACGCGATGCGTCAGCAGGGTCCAGTTGAGGGGCTTCGAGATGAAATCGGTCGCTCCGGCCTCGTAAGCTCTCTCGATGGATTCGCTGCCCTCCAGACCGGTGAGCATAATGATCGGCACATGGCGGCCCCGGCTGTCCTGGCGGATGGTGCGACACACTTCGAAGCCGTTGATGTCGGGCATGACGACATCCAGCAGCACCAGGTCAGGAGAGCGGCTGCGGTACAGTGCCAGCGCCGCCTCGCCGCCCGCCGCCTCGGCAGTGGTCAGGCCGAGCACCGAGAGCGCCTCGACGGTGAGCATGCGGGTGGTCTCGTCGTCATCCACCACCAGCACGAGCACGTCCCCGGTCGAGGTCATGATTCCAGCCTCCATTCGGCGAGCGACGCCTCGTCCACCAGACCCTCCGCCAGCAGGGCCCTCAGGTAGTCACGGAAAGCCGCCTCCATGCGGGCCGGCAGACCGGCAGCCGCGTCCACCCGGCCGGCCTTGACGAGGGTATCGAGTTCGGTTGCCAGGGCGGCCAGCCGCAGCGCACCGACGGATGCCGCAGCCGACTTGGTCTTGTGGGCGAGTCGTCTGACCTCTTCCCACTCGCCCGCATCCGCTCGCAGTCGGGCGGCACGCAAGGATTCGCCCGTCTCCCCGACAAACATCCTGGTCACCCGACCCAGCAGCGGTGCCTCGCGATTGCCGTTGACGCCGGGCAGCCCCAACAGGGGCTCCCACGAAAAGGCCGGGACGCTCCCCTGGGGCGCTGACACGGCCTCGGGCTCGAGCGTCGGCGGCGGCTCCGGTACGGCCACGCCGGCCTCGACCACCGGCAGGAAGCGCTGGAGTGTCGTCGCGATCTGGTCGCGGCTGACCGGCTTGGTGAGGTAATCGTCCATGCCGGCCGCCGCGCAGGCATCCCGGTCATCCTTCAGGGCGTTCGCCGTCAGCGCCACGATGGGCACGCGCGCCTCGCCCTCGCTGTTGCGCTCCGCCTCGCGAATCATGCTGGTCGCGGTCAGCCCGTCCATCACTGGCATCTGCAGGTCCATAAGGATCAGGTCGAAGGTCTCGCTGGCGCAGGCCCGCACGGCCTGCTGGCCGTTGCCGGCCGTCGTCACGCGACAGCCAAGCGAGCGGAGGATCGCGCTGGCGATCTCCTGATTGACCGGGTGATCTTCCGCCAGCAGCACGTGCGCATCAAAATTGACCAACGCCCGCCGGTTACCTTCGTCGCGCGCACTCCAGCGCAGCCCGAGCCGTCGGAACTCGTGGCGGGCAATCGGTTTGGCGAGGACCAGCCGGGCACCGGCGCGGCCCGCTTCCTCGGCATCCACGGCGCCATTAAGCCGCGTCAGGGCCGCCACCCGCAAGCCATTCGCGCTCAACTTGGCTATCGCCGCCAGGCTGTCTTCGTCGGCCACCATCCGGTCCACCACGACCCAGTCGAATCGGCGCTCCTGGCTCGCTTCGAGGAGGTCCGCGAGGCGGGCAAATCCGAAGACCTGCCAGCCCAGCGCGTCGCCCTGCAGGCTGAGGGCCTCCCGCAGGGCCCGGCTCGCAGCCAGCACGCCAATGCTCATCGGAATCGGCTGATCGGCCTCGGGTGCCGTGGCAGGCCCTGCGCACAGCTGGAAGGCGAAGGTCGCCAGGAACACCGAGCCGCCATCCTCACCCGGTCGGTAAGTGATGTCTCCACCCATGCAGCGGGCCAATTGCCGCGCGATCGCCAGGCCGAGCCCGCTGCCGCCAAAACGTCGGGCCATCGAACTGTCGCCCTGCGAGAACGACTCGAAGAGTCGGGCGCGCGCCTCGATCGGCACGCCGATGCCGGTGTCCTCGACCTCGGCGACGAGCAGGCAGCATCCGTTGCTGCCCCCCTGCGCGGTTGTCAGTCGCAACCGCACCTCGCCATTGGCCGTAAACTTGACCGCATTCGAGAGGAGATTGCCGAGGACCTGCCGGAAGCGGTGAGGATCGCCCTTGGCACGCTCCGGCACGTCGGGCCCGAGCAGGGGGATCAGCTCCAGCCCCTTGGTCTGGGCCCGGTCCGCGAACATCGCAACCGCATCCTCGGCGACCTTCGCCGGTCTGAATTCGACGTGCTCGAGGTCGAGCTTGCCGGCCTCGATCTTCGAGAAGTCGAGGATGTCGGAGATGATCGCCAGCAAGGCCTCGCCGGAACTTTGCAGCATGTCGACCAGGCGCTGCTGACGGCTGTCCAGATGGGTGTCGCGCATCAGATCGGTCATGCCGAGGATGCCATTGAGCGGCGTCCGGATCTCGTGGCTCATGTTGGCCAGGAACAGGCTCTTCGCCCGGTTGGCGCTCTCGGCCTGATCCTTCGCGAGGACCAGCTCGGCCGTGCGCTGGGTAACCTCCAGCTCCAGCCGGTCGCGATGCTGCTCGAGCTCCCGATCCCGGACTTCGATTTCTCCGAGCATCGTATTGACGCCGGTGATCACCTCGCCGACCTCGTCCATGCCCCCCTTCGGCGCCCGGATGTCGTACCGTCGCGTGGCCCCCACCTCGCGCACGGTCGCGGCGAGCCGCTGCAGCGGGTCGACAATCGACGGCACCATGCGGCGCAACAGGGCGAGGGCGACGAACGAAGCCAGCGCCACCGCGGCGACGGCAACCAGGACCCGGGCCGCCATGTCGATGATGCGATCGCCCAGGTCCAGCTCGATCGCGACGAATCCCACCAGTTCGCCATCGGCGCGCAAGGGGCGGGCAAACTGGGTCCGCAGACCCGACCAGCGGACCTCACCATCGCGGGTGGAGTCAACAATGGCCTGGAAGGCGCTATCGGCAACCGCCCCGTCGCCAGGTGGATAGCTGGCGAACACCTCGCCCGCCGGCCGCAGGAGTGCGACTCGGTGGACATTGTCCAGGTGCCGAAGGGACTTCAGCAGCTGGGTCGCGGTCGCCGCATCCTCGAAGCGGATCGGGGCCACGCCGTTCTCGATCACGAGTTCGGACAGGGTCACGATCTCGAGTTCGATCCGGGACACCTCCTCCTTGACCTCGGCCCCCAGCATGACGAGCGTCGTCAACGCCAGCGCCGAAGCGATGCAGATCACCAGGATCCGCCGCAGCCGGTCGACGATGCTGATCGGGCGCGAAGGCATCAGCGCCCCTCCATGCCGACGACATGCCGGGCAATCTTCATCAGCTGGGCGCTCGGACGCAGGCCCGCCCGCTGGAGCGCTTCGGCGTTGATGTCGAAACGAATCCGGTCATCGACGGTGGCGAACCCGATCGCGCCACCAGCCTCGACGAACCCGTCGACATCGCTGACCGTCAGCACCGGAGAGTTCTCGACACCCCGCAGCAGTGCCGCCATTCGCCGCTCTTCCGAGCCGGATACAAAGAGGACGTGACAGCCCGCAGCCTGGTCCGGCAGGACGAGCATGCGGACGGCCACGGCGCGGTTCTGTGCCTGCTTGCCCTCGATCGCGTCGAGCGAAGGGCCGAACGGATCGCGGCCCAGCACGCAGAGCTGGATCCGCCCATCTTCCGGCAGGCTGCCCGCCGGCCACTCGATGTAGCGGGCGAAGTTCAGCAGGAACACCGCCTTCAACTGGTATTCGGTCGGCTGGGCGAGCGCGAGCCGGCCAGTCGCAAAGGCGACTAGCATGAGGCTCAGGAAGACTGCCAGCAGACGTTTCATCGCGTGCCGTCCGTCAGAACCGGACGGTCCCCTTGAGGAAGGCACGACGCGCCACGTAGCCCTGGGGCGCGGGGAAGAAGTCCGACGCGAACTCGGGATGACTGTCGTCGAAAAGGTTTTGAACGTACAGCGACAGGTCAAAGCGGTCAGTGACCCGCCAGCGGTAATTCAGGTCGACCGCCTGATAGGACGGCACCGGATTGCCGAACCGACCCTCGCCCAGCGATCCGACATAGCGCCACATGACGTCCATGTCGTGACGTCGCGACAGATCGAAGGCCATCCGCAGGTTGGCCAGCTGGTGCGGCAGGGCGTCCTCGACACCGGCCGAGCCATCGGCCAGTCCGTTGCCCGAATCGGCATTCTGGACCGACCACGCGCCCGACAGCCGCAGCTCGGGGCCCAGCGGCATCTCGAAGCTCAGCTCAAGCCCGAGGACATGGGCGCGCCCCCCGTTGCCGCGGTTCACGTATTGGTCGGCGATGACCGGAAAACCCAGCGATCCGGGAACGGCAAAGGCGCCCAGCTCGTTGACCAGCAGATCCCGAAACTCATGGCGGTAGGCAACCGCCTCGATGCTGCCGGCACCGATCTGCCGGCGCATCCCCAGTTCGAAGGCGGTCAGCTTCTCGGCGTCGAGCATATCTGCCGATGGGGCCGATACGACGGCGGCGCCACAGGTGACACCGGCCATCACGCACGCGGGCGGCTGAAATGCGGCAGGAATGGCGCTGACGCCGAAGATGATCTGGGCGTACTGCTCGCCGAGCGAGGGCGTACGGGAGGCACGCGACACGTGCGCCCAAATGCTGTCCTGGTCGGTCGGCGTCCAGAGCAACCGCATGTTGGGCTGCCACTCGGTGTCGGCGAGGGAATTGCGCTCGACGCGCGCCCCGAGCGTCAGCTTCCAGCGCTTCGGCTGCAACGTGATCTCGTCCTGCAGGAAGGCTGACAGCACCGACTCCGTGCCGCTCTCCGGCGAGAAAGTCAGCACCGGCTCGGCGGGATCGAGGTCGAAGGCGATATGGCGGGCGCCCGCGCCCCAGATGACTTCATGCACACCGACCGGGGCCAGGCGGTGCTGAAAGTCGATGTCGGTGGTGTTCAGGATGCCGCGCGCCTGGTCGGCGACCCCCGCCGACAGATGGTCCGCATAGGCCCGTACCTGTGCCTCACCTTCGCCAACCGCCCAGCTGCCGCTGACCTGAACGTTGCCCCCTTCGTACTCGAAGCCCAGCGGGGTCGTGAAGCTGAATCCGACCGGGCCGGCGAGAAGTTCCAGGCGCTCCGGGGCATTGACGCTGTACGCATCGCCCTGCACGGTCCAGGCACCCCTGCCGGAGGCCGGCAGATCGACCCGAAAGCCCGCCGCCCAGCCATGCTGCTCGTTTCCGAGGTCGGCACCGCTGGCGTCATCGAAGCCGGTTCGATGGATGTTCTTCGCATAGACCCGGCCCGCCGCCCCGTCGTGCTGACCAAAGCCCTGGCGGGCGGCCAGTTCCACCCTGCCCGCGTCGTCCACATCGAGCGAGGCGAGCGTGCCGATCGTGGCGCCGGCACGGCGCGTCACGATGTTGATGACGCCATTGACCGCATTGGCACCCCACAGGGAGGCACCAGGGCCGCGCACGACTTCGATCCGCTCGATGTCTTCCATGATCAGGTTCTGCGCGTCCCAGAAGACACCGGCGAAGAACGGCGTGTAGACGGTCCGGCCGTCGATCTGGACCAGCAGCTTGTTCGAGAAGCGGCTGTTGAAGCCGCGCACGCTGACCGCCCAGCTACCCGGACCGATCTGCGCCGCCTGCAGACCCGGCACATGACGCAGCGCCTCTGCGACGCTCCTGGCACCACTGCGCGCAATGTCCTCGGCGGTCAGAACGGTAACCGCCGCCGCAGTGTCAGCCAGCCTCTGGACCTTGCGGGAGACCGTCGTCACCTCCATGCGTGACAGGTCTTCCAGGCTGAGCGCGGCGAGATCGCTCTGGGCCACGGCGGGGCCGGCGACCGCAAGGGCCAGCGTGACGTGAATTGCGTGAGGTTTCATGACTGTTCTTTTGCCAAGAGTTCGGCGGGCCCCGATCGAGAGCGCAATGTACCGATGATCCCAAGAAACACCGGGGTGCGTCTTGTGAACAGGGCCCGGCGCTCAGTTCTACGACGAAAGTTAATCGGCACCGCCAGGCACAAGCTTTAGCCCCAATCGGCCTCCCGTGGCGCTTTCCGTCACATCCGGGGACCTCGGGACGCCCCACGACCCGGTTTGCCGCCCCGGTCGCGGCGGCCCATCGCCGTCGAATCGCCCGGGCACGATAGAATCGGGCGTTACGCATATCCTCGGACCGTAAGACGATCGTGACCCAAGCGCCCAAAGACGCCCCCGCCGGCAGCCCCTCCAATTTCCTGCGCAGCCTCATCGAGGACGATCTGCGATCCGGCCGCTACGCACCGCGTGGCGACACCCAGCCTGTCCGGCTGCGTTTCCCGCCGGAACCCAATGGCTACCTTCATTTCGGGCACGCGAAGTCCATCTGCCTCAATTTCGGCCTGGCCCAGGACTATGGTGGCGCCTGCCACCTGCGTTTCGACGACACGAACCCGACCAAGGAGGAGCAGGAGTACGTCGATGCCATCATCGAGGCCGTCCGTTGGCTGGGCTTCGACTGGGGCGACAATCTGTACTTCGCGTCGGACTATTTTCCCCGGATGTACGCCTTTGCCGAGTACCTGATCCAGACGGGCAAGGCCTACGTGGACTCGCTGTCTGCCGAGGCGATGCGTGCCTATCGCGGCACGCTGACCGAGCCGGGCAAGGACAGCCCCTTCCGCGATCGCAGCGTTGAGGAGAACCTCGACCTGTTCCACCGGATGAAGGCAGGCGAATTCCCGGACGGCGCGCATATCCTGCGCGCCCGCATCGACATGGCCTCGCCCAACATCAACCTGCGCGACCCGGCCATCTACCGTATCCGCCACGCCCACCACCACCGGACCGGCGACGACTGGTGTGTCTATCCGATGTACACCTTCGCCCACCCGATCGAGGACGCGCTGGAGAACATCACGCACTCGATCTGCACGCTCGAGTTCGAGGACCAGCGCCCCTTCTACGACTGGCTGCTCGAGCAGCTCGTGGCGGGCGGTTTCTTCCCGCGACCGGCGCCGCAGCAGATCGAGTTTTCGCGCCTCAATCTCACCTACGTCGTCCTGTCGAAGCGCAAGCTGATCCAGCTCGTCGAGGAAGGTCACGTGTCCGGCTGGGACGACCCGCGCCTGCCGACACTTGCCGGCGGCCGCCGCCGCGGGTATCCGCCGGAAGGCTTCCGCCGCTTCGCCGAGCGCATCGGCGTCTCCAAGTCCGATTCGCTGATCGACTATTCGGTGCTGGAAGAGTGCATGCGCGACGTGCTCAACGAGGAAGCGGAACGGCGCGTCGCCGTGCTCGACCCGGTCAAGCTGATCATCGACAACTACCCCGAGGGTCAGAGCGAGGACTGCTTCGCGCCGAACCACCCGCTCAAGCCCGAGCTCGGCAAGCGCAGCATGCCGCTGACGCGCGAGCTGTGGATCGAGCGGGAGGACTTCATGGAAGAACCGCCGAAGAAGTATCACCGCCTGTATCCGGGCAACATGGCGCGCCTGCGATACGGCTACGTCGTGAGATGTACCGGCTGCGACAAGGATGCCGACGGCCGCGTCGTCGCCGTCCATTGCGAGTACCTTCCCGACTCCAAGTCGGGAACGCCCGGCGCGGACAACTACAAGGTCAAGGGCAACCTCCACTGGGTGTCGGCCGAGCATGGCTGCGCGGCAGAGGTCCGCCTGTTCGACCGTCTGTTCTCGGTGGCTGCGCCGGGTACCCGGCGCGAGGGCGACCCCCCGGAACTCGAACGCGATTTCCTCGACGACATCAACCCCGACGCGCGCGTGGTGGTGCAGGCGATCCTCGAGCCCTCCCTGCGGGACGTGACGCCGGAAGCCCGTTTCCAGTTCGAACGCCACGGCTACTTTGTCGCCGACCAGGTGGATTCCCGAACCGGTGCGCCGGTCTTCAACCGGACCGTCACACTCAAGGACTCCTGGGGCAAGCCGGCGCGCTAGGGTCCATGGCCCGGTGTCTGTCGGTCTCGACGAGGTCTGCTTCGTCCGAGGACAAGGCGCGCCGACGGGGCCTCGGCGGCCACCTGGAGATGAGCCTGTCCGTCAGCTGGCACGAGGTACTGATGCAGCGGGCACAGCGGCCGCCGCGTTCCCGCACCCTGACGGTGTTCATGGACGGCGTCTATTCCAACGCCAAGTCGATCGACAGGCAGGACCCGAACTGCGACGCCCTGTCGCACATCATGAACGTCGTGACCTAGGGCCGCGCGGGTGGCGAGCACTGGCCCAAGCTGACGCGGCTCCAAGCCCTCAGAGTCATCATCGACCCGCCGAACCAGGTGCACTACCTGATGCGGATGCTGCCCAACTGGGAACGCACGATGCCTGCGGACGATCGCGTCACGCTCTGGCTCAACGGCGAACGGGCGCGGCGACTGCGCGACGGCAGGGGGCGCGACGAGCCCGCATTGCGCTTCGTCTTTCGCGACACGGCGATCGACGCGGCGCTCAGCTTGCGCCGACCAGACCCGTGACGCGGATCGTCCGATTCTCCGGCACCTCGGAGTTGGCGACCACCTTGAGGCTGGGCACCGCCCGGCGCAGGAAGCGCGACAGCAGCATGCGCAATGGGGCGGGCACCAGCAGCACCGGCGGCAGACCCATGTCTTCCTGACGCTGGGCCAGTTCAGCGGTCTTCTTGAGGAGGCCGTCGGCGAGCCCCGGCTCGATCGCACTGCCGTCCCCGCCACCGCTGACCGCCTGCAGCAGGATCCGTTCGAGCTGCGGATCGAGGGCCATGACCTGGACCTCGGCCTGGCCCGGGAAGAGGCTCTGCATGATCGACCGGCCGAGCCCGGCGCGAACCAGCGTGGTCAGCTCGCTCGGATCGGACACACGACCGGCATTGTCCGCCAGCACTTCGACGATGGTGCGCATGTCGCGAATGTTGATGCCTTCTTCGAGCAGGTTCTGTAGCACGCGCTGCAGTGCGCCGAGCGAGATGACCTTGGGCACCAGGTCCTCGACCATCTTGGGCTGGTCTCGACCGATGTGGTCCAGCAAGGCCTGGGTCTCCTGGCGACCCAGCAGTTCGGAGGCATGGTCCAGCACCAGCTGGTTCAGGTGGGTCGCGACGACGGTACTGGCATCGACCACCGTGTACCCCAGCGCATGGGCTTGCTCGCGCTGGCCCGCGTCGATCCAGAACGCCTGCAGCCCGAAGGCCGGATCGCGCGTCTCGCGCCCCGGCAACGGACCGGCGACACGTCCCGGATTGATCGCCAGGAACTGCCCTGGAAAGGCCTCGCCCTGGCCGATGTCGACGCCCTTGAGCGTGATGCGATAGGCGTTGGGCTTGAGCTCCAGGTTGTCGCGGATGTGGACGGGCGAGGCCAGGAAGCCCACCTCCTGGGCGAACTTCTTGCGCAGCCCGCGGATGCGCTTGAGGAGCTCCCCGTCCTGGGCCTTGTCGACCATCGGGATCAACCGGTAGCCCACCTCCAGCCCGAGGACGTCCACCGGCTGGACGTCGTTCCAGCTCGCGTCCTGCATTTCGGGCGGCACCTCCGGCGCGGTCTCGCCCTCGGCCTCGCCTGCCGCCGCCGCGGGCGCGGCGATAAGCTCCTTGCGCTTGAACCAGCCGAGCGACGCCAGGCCCGCGGCGAGCAACAGGAACACCAGGTTCGGCATGCCCGGGATCAGGCCCAGGATGCCGATGATGCCGGCCGTCAGCATCATGACCTGCGGGTTGTTGAAGAGCTGTCGGCCGACCTGGCCACCGATGTCCCCTTCATCCCCCACCCGCGACACCACCAGGCCGGCGGCCACGGAGATGATCAGCGCAGGAATCTGGGCGACCAGGCCGTCGCCGATGGTCAGCAGGGTATATCGCTGCCCGGCTTCGGCCACCGCCATGCTGTGCTGCGCGACGCCGACGATCAGGCCACCGATGACGTTGATGATCAGGATGAGTATGCCCGCCACGGCGTCGCCGCGGACAAACTTCGAGGCACCGTCCATGGCGCCGTAGAAGTCCGCCTCCGAGGCGATCTCCGCGCGACGGCGCTTGGCCTCCTTGTCGTCGATCAGTCCGGCGTTGAGGTCGGCATCGATGGCCATCTGCTTGCCGGGCATGGCGTCGAGGGTGAATCGGGCGCCCACTTCGGCGATCCGCCCCGCGCCCTTGGTGATGACGACGAAGTTGATCACCGTGAGGATCACGAACACCACGATGCCGACCGTCGTGTTACCGCCGACGAGGAAGTGACCAAATGCCTGGATGACCTTGCCGGCCGCGTCCGGGCCGGTATGCCCCTCGAGCAGCACGATCCGGGTCGATGCCACGTTGAGCGACAGCCGCAGCAGCGTGGTCACCAGCAGCACGGTCGGGAAGACCGAGAAGTCGAGCGGCTTGCGCGTATACATGGCCACCAGCATCACCATCACCGACATGGCGATGTTGAAGGTGAAGAACATGTCGAGCAGGAAGACCGGCAGCGGCAGGACCATCATCGACAACACCATGATGATCAGCAGCGGCGCCGCCAGCTGGCGCAGGTTCTCGGGCGCGAACAGCGTGCGCAGGTCGAGGGTATCGTTCATCGCGGGCTCCGCTCTCAGGCCTCGTCAGGGCTACCGGGGTCCATGCCCTCCGGTACCGGTATGTCATCGGGTGCTTCCGGCGGCAGGCCGCCGGCCGCGTGGAAATGGTTGAGCTGGTAGACGTAGGCCATGACCTCCGCCACCGCCGTGTAGAGCGCGGCGGGGACCGCCTCTTCCAGCTCGCAGTGCTTGTACAGCGCTCGCGCCAGGGGTGGCGCCTCGAGCCTCGGAATGCTGTGCTCGGCCGCGATCTCGCGGATCTTCAGGGCGATTACGTTGCGCCCCTTGGCGACGACGACCGGCGCGCCATGCTGGCTCGCGTCGTACTTGAGGGCCACGGAGAAGTGGGTCGGGTTGGTGACAATCACGTCCGCCTCGGGCACGCGGGTCATCATCCGGCGACGCGCCATCTCGCGCTGCATGCCACGGATGCGCGCCTTGATCTGCGGGTCGCCCTCCGTCTCCTTCATTTCCTTGCGCACCTCTTCCTTGCTCATTCGCAGCTTGCGGTGGTACTGCCAGAGCTGGAACGGCACGTCGAGCAGGGCCAGTAGCGCCAGGCTCGCGGTGATCAGGAGCGCGGACAGCAGGACGAGCTGGGAGAAACTCTTCATGCCCGCCTCGAGGGGCTGCGACAGCAGCGCGAACAGCTCGCCCCGCGACTGCCACATGACCATGCTGCCGACACCGCCGACCAGCAGGGCCTTGATCACCGCCTTGACCAGCTCGGCCAGGCCGTGCACCGAAAACATCCGCTCGAGCCCCTTGAGCGGGTTGAGACGGGTCAGGTCGAGTCGCAACACCTTCGGCGCCACGACGAAGCCGCCAAGCATCAGCGGGCCGGCCACCGAAGCCACCAGCAGGACCGCCATCAAGGGCGCCAGGGTCAACACGGCTTCGGTGCCGAGCCGGCCCATCATGCCGGCCATCTCGGAGGCGTCGAAGGCTTCGGCACGGGTCAGCGTGAAGCTGCGGCGCACGATGCCCTCCATCCGACCGGCCAGCCACTCGCCCAGGATCCAGATCGAGGCGACCCCGCTCATCGTGACGAGAAAGGTCGACAGCTCGCGCGACTGGGGCACCTGGCCTTCTTCTCGGGCCTGCTCCAGTCGCCTCGGTGAGGGGTCTTCCGTTTTTTCGAGGT
Source organism: Rhodocyclaceae bacterium (assembly GCA_050303815.1). GTDB lineage: Bacteria > Pseudomonadota > Gammaproteobacteria > Burkholderiales > Rhodocyclaceae > Cognatazoarcus. The sequence continues at coordinate 1,879 of JBNLCM010000150.1, read as the reverse complement.
CGCTTTCCTCGGCCATGTGCCGACACTCCTGTGACGCTGCCGATTATCGGCGGCTGCACACAAGCGTCAGCTGCGGAAAAGCGGCAGGAATTGCCGCCTATTCGGGATCAGCTATCAGCGCCCGGGCGGGGCGTCGGCCGCCCGCAGCCCGGCCACGCCCCGAATCTTCGCGCCCGGCCCCAGGCCCCGCTGGGCGAACCAGCCCCGGTTCATCTCGAGCGCGAAGCGCGCCGGACCGGCGGCGCAGTGACTGTCCTCGGTCTGCGGAACCATGTCCTCGACGTTCAGGATGCGACCGGCCTCGTCGAGGAAGGCGACCGAGAGCGGGATCAGGGTGTTGCGCATCCACATGCAGTGGCGCGCATCCTCCGGAAACGCGAACAGCATGCCGCGCTGGGGCGACATCTCCCGGCGGTGCATGAGGCCACGCATGCGGGTGTTCATGTCGTTGGCGAACTCGGCTTCGATGCGGTGCATGCCGGCAGACAATTCGACGACGGGGAACTGCGCGGCCGCGGCCGTCACGCACAGCGCGAGCAACAGGGGCAACAGTCGGCGGACAATCATCGCGGGGCATCCGGCAGGGCAAAGCGGGATTATACGAGGCAAGCAAGGACTACCGCCGCGTCCTCGCGGGCGTGGCCTCCGGCCCGTGCGCAGGGACCACCCGCGACTGGCCGGGCTGCAGGCCATCGAGGGCCCAGGGACCGATCGCCACGCGCAACAGGCGCAATGTCGGGTAGCCGACCCGCGCCGTCATGCGCCTGACCTGTCGGTTCTTGCCCTCCCTGAGCACGATCTCCGCCCAACTCGTCGGGACCGTCTTGCGATAGCGCACCGGCGGCTCCCTTGGCCAGAGCCAGTCAGGCTCGGGGACGACGCGTGCCTGGCAGGGCCGGGTGCGGAAATCGCCCAGATCCACCCCGGCAGCGAGTTCGGCAAGCGCGGCAGGATCGATCTCTCCCTCGACCTGAACCAGGTAGGTCTTGGGTTGCTTGTGCCGCGGATCGGCAATCCGGTGCTGCAGCCGGCCATCGTCCGTGAGCAGCAGCAAGCCCTCGCTGTCGGTGTCGAGCCGGCCCGCCGGATAGACACCGGGCTGATCGATGAAGTCCTTCAGGCACGGTCGGTCACCATCCCGCGAGAACTGGCACACCACGCCGAAGGGCTTGTTGAGCAGGATCAGCGTCGCCACAGCAGCCTCCGGCCCCGGGCCGGCCCGACCGCCGGACGGAATATTGCCACCCGCCCACCTGTTCCATTGCCGTGGCATATCCTCTTGTCACACATCCGCCGTTTCCACCGAGGTCTCCAGATGAACTTCCGAACCCGCATCCGCCCGCTCGCCATTGCCGCCGTGCTGGCACCTACCCTGGCCCTGGCCGCACCGCCGACTGCGCCGAATGGCATCGCATTGCCCGAGGGCTACCAGGACTGGCGAATCATTGCGCCGTCCCATCGCGAGGATAACAAGACCCTGCGAGTGATCCTCGGCAACGACGTAGCCGTTCAGGCCGCCCGAGCGGGCAGGACCCGGCCGTGGCCGGATGGCAGCATCCTCGCGAAGCTGGTCTGGAAGGACGGCAGCCATGCCGCGTGGGCCAGTGCCACCGTACCGTCCGACTTCGTCCACGCCGAGTTCATGATCAAGGACAGCACGCGCTTCAAGGAGACCGGCGGCTGGGGCTTTGCCCGCTGGAAGGGGCTCGATCAGGTGCCCCATGGCAGCGACGCCGGCTTTGTGGCCGAATGCTTCGGCTGCCACCAGCCGGTGCGCGACAACGACTACGTCTTCACCCATCCGGCCGCGCTGCCCTGAACGGGCGCGTCGGGCGCGTAGACGACGCGGCCCGCCTTGCCTGACAACGCCTCGCACTGG
>JBNLCM010000149.1:0-18198 GCA_050303815.1 Rhodocyclaceae bacterium | reverse complement strand
AGCAGGCGCGGCCGCGCTGCACGGCCTGTCGCAGCAGCCCGTGCAGCCGATTCATGCACCGGGATACGCACGCGGGTGGAGAGCCCAGCCGCCATGCCTGCCGTCGGCGCGCCCCCCGAGTGAAGCCATGCATGACGGGAGACAGCAAGGCACCGCAATCGATCGCCTGCCGAGGGAATCCGTCCATCGGCTGACCGAGCCGCTCGCCCGCTTCCTGCGCATCGAGGCGGCGGGCGGCGCGGTTCTGCTGGCCTGCATCGTCCTTGCCCTGGCGCTATCGAATTCTCCGTGGGGTCCCGCCTTTCTCGAGACATGGGAGACCCCGCTCGGCCTCCGGCTGGGCTCGCTGGAGTTCGTCCGTCCCCTCAGGGAGTGGATCAACGACGCGTTGATGACCTTGTTCTTCCTCCTGGTCGCCGTCGAACTCAAGCGGGAATTGGTCCTCGGCGAATTGCGCGCCCCGCGCATGGCCATGCTGTCGATCGCCGCTGCGCTCGGGGGAATGCTCGTCCCGGCTTGCCTGTACCTGCTGCTGCAGTCGGGCCGCCACGCCCAGATGGGATGGGGCACCGTGATGGCCACCGACACGGCCCTCGTGATCGGCTGTCTCGCCCTGCTGGGAACCCGCATCCCCCACGCCCTGCGACTGTTCATGCTGTCTCTGGCGATCGTGGACGACATCGGCTCCATTCTGGTCGTCGCCGTCGGCTACAGCAGTCATGTGGCGTGGCCGGCGCTCGCCCTCGCGGCATTCGCCATTGCAAGCCTGCGCCTGATGACCGTCGTGGGCATCAGAAGCGTCCCGGCCTACTTCCTGGTGGGCGGCCTGGCCTGGATCGCTTTCGATGCCTCCGGAATCCACGCGACGATCACCGGCGTCGTGCTCGGACTGATGACGCCGACCGGCCGATGGGTCAGCGACCAGCGCCTGTACGCCATCCTGGGTCGGGTCATTGCCCATCCGTCCGACAGCGAAGGCAGCGGCAAGACCCGGGACCGGGAAACCTTGCGGGCGGCAGAGGTCGCCGCCCGCGAGACCCTGTCCCCGGCGGAGCGTTTGCAGATCGCCCTGCACCCTTGGGTCGGCTTCCTGGTCATGCCGCTCTTTGCGCTCGCCAACGCCGGCTTGCCAGTGAGCAAGGCCGATCCCGGAGATTCCGTCGTCCTGGCGGTGATCGTGGGCTTGGTGATCGGCAAGCCGGTCGGGGTCATGACGTTCGGCTGGCTCGCGGTGCGTACGGGCATCGCGGTTCGCCCCCCCGAGTTGAGCTGGGGACTGCTGGCGGGCGGCGGCCTGCTGGCGGGCATCGGATTCACGATGGCACTGTTCATCGCCAACCTGGCCTTCGCCGACAGCCTGATCCATACCGCCAAGCTGGGCGTACTCGTGGCCTCGACAGCCTCCGCGATGGCCGGTCTGGCACTACTGACGTGGGTCGCCCGTGAGGGAAGGCCTCGCATGCCGGAGCCGACTTGAGCGCCTGCATATCGCAGGCGGCAACCGGCGATCCGGCGAACCCGGCTCTTGCGCGCGGCCGCGGCCTCCGGCAAGACGGAAGCGTGCAGGTCGTTCGGTGCGCCGGCGCACAGACACCCCTGGCGCGGAGGCGCAGCTTGATTCCCATGGATCACCGCAGCCCCTCGATTCGTTCAGCAGCGTCGCGCGTGCAGGACTTTGCAGAACTTGCGAATACCTCGGATTCGCCACGGGGCGGAAGCGGATTGCGCGCACGGCGCCCCGACTGCCCGCAATTCGAAAAGCATGAAGAAGGACCATCGATGAAGATTCCGCCTACAGTCATTTTCCGGGTGGCGCCAGTGTTGTTCAGCGGCCCGGCCGCGGCACAGTACCGAACCATGATCGAACGCAGCACATGGGGCGCTCCGTGGACGGGTGGGCTGGGCGGCATGTGGATTCCCATCCTGTTCGTGCTCGCGGTGCTTGGTGGCGTGGCATGGGTAGTCCTGCGCAACCGGAAATGAGCGCTGCAGCGTGGCGGGAGCCGTCGTCACTGCGCCTGTGCTGCCGGGGATGGCAATGCTGTCGATCAGCGTCGGCAGCACGGCGTCCGTGCGTGTTCGTGCCATTCCGGCGAGTCGGCCCCGGATCGCACCCGAAGTCGCAGCCCTTACCGTTTCGGACACCAGCGGCTGGAAGGAAGACGCTGCCCGACTCGGCGCTACAGGCCCCGCCACGCAGCGCGCGTGGCGGGCACCGGCCAATGCCGGATTCGCCCCGGCCAACTATATTTCGCGGGCGCCGGTTTTGACTGCCTAGTAAGCCTATAGTGGTTCCATAGCCGTGATTTACGGTGCTTATCAGGAGTATTGAAATGAGCAAGGTCAGACGAAGCAATAGAGAGCCGCAAAAGCAGCCGCAGTTGAATGCCAAGGAAAAGAAGGCGGCCAAGCGGGCAAAGAAACACTTGCTCGAGCATGTCCCGTTTCTGCCGGCTTGAAGCCGGCGGCATTGGGCGTGAGGTGAATCCACGCCGATCGATATCGGATCGGCAAGCAAACGACGGCCCGTCCGATCGCGTTGCCCTTGCACCCGACCGACGGCGCATGGCTGAAGTGCGTCGCGCACGCGAGCCAGCCATGAACGTCGCACGCTGATCGCGCCCCGCCGCCAGCCCTTCTCTCCCGGGCATGAGCATGACGGCGAGCGCCCCACGATCACTTCCCTGGCCGGTATTCGAACGGCGTTTCCAGCCTCCGATCGGCTGTCGCCGACGCCGTGTCCGGCAGCGGTACAGGCTCCCACGGGCGCCCGCCGGGGCTGTCGCCGAAGCATTGAAATACCGGGTAGTTCCACAGGACTGAGCCACCGGTCCGGACCCGGTTCGGCGCCGTTCGGTCTCGCGACTGCCAAACGGTTTCGACTCCGCCACAGGACCCTCGGGAGCCGCGAGGCCCGATCGACTGTCAACCGCGAACGCATAGCGGATCGACCGCCGCGCCCCACTCGGAGCCAATGACGATGAAGCCTTCCTCCAGCGACAGTTTCGGCACATTCACCTTCATCGAAGTCGCCGGCCGCCGCCACGGCATACATTCGTTGCCGGGCCTGCGGAACGGCGGCTTGCCGGGCGTCGACCGCCTGCCCTTCTCGCTCAAGGTGTTGCTGGAAAACCTGCTGCGCCACGAAGACGGTAAGACGGTGAGCGCCGACGACGTTCGCGCGCTGGCCGAATGGACCGTCACGCGCGGCGCACTCGAGCGGGAAATCGCCTACCGCCCGGCGCGGGTGCTGATGCAGGACTTCACCGGGGTGCCGGCGGTGGTCGACCTGGCGGCGATGCGCGATGCGGTCGCAGCGCTGGGCGGCGACCCGGCGCAGATCAATCCGCTGATCCCGGTGGACCTGGTGATCGACCACTCGGTGGTCGTCGATTTCTTCGCCAGCCCCGCCGCCCTGGGACGCAACGTCGACCGCGAATACCGGCAGAACCACGAGCGCTACGCCTTCCTGAAATGGGGCCGGCAGGCCTTCCGCGATTTCCGCGTGGTGCCGCCGGGCACCGGCATCTGCCATCAGGTGAACCTCGAATACTTGGCCAAGGTCGTGTGGCGCCGGCCGCTGCCCGACGGCACGCCGCTGGCCTATCCGGACAGTTGCGTCGGCACCGACAGCCACACCACGATGGTCGGCGGCCTCGGCGTGCTCGGCTGGGGTGTCGGCGGCATCGAGGCCGAGGCCGCGATGCTCGGCCAGCCGGTGTCGATGCTGATTCCGGAGGTCGTCGGCTTCCGCCTGCACGGCGCGATGCGCGAAGGGGCGACCGCCACCGACCTGGTGCTGCGGGTCACCCAGATGCTGCGGGCCAAGGGGGTGGTCGGCAAGTTCGTCGAGTTCTTCGGCCCCGGGTTGGCAAACCTCACGCTGGCCGACCGCGCCACCATCGCCAACATGGCGCCCGAATACGGCGCCACCTGCGGCTTCTTCCCGGTCGACGCCGAGACGCTCGCCTACCTGCGGCTGTCCGGCCGCAGCGACGAGGAAGTAGCCCTGGTCGAGGCGTATGCCAGAGCGCAGGGCCTGTTCCGCGACGCCGCAACGCCGGACCCGGTTTTCAGCGACGTCCTCAAACTCGATCTCGCCACGGTCGAGCCGGCGCTGGCCGGACCGAAGCGCCCGGAAGGACGCGTCGCGCTCGGCAATGTGCCGTCCGCCTTTTCCGTCGCGCTGGCGGAGGACTACCGCAAGACCGACACCGACGCGCGCTGGGCGGTCGACGGCCGCGACTTCGAGCTCGGCCACGGCGACGTGGTGATTGCGGCGATCACCTCGTGCACCAACACCTCCAATCCCGCGGTCATGATCGCCGCCGGCCTGCTGGCGCGCAACGCCCGCACCAGGGGGCTCACGGTCAAACCCTGGGTCAAGACCTCGCTCGCGCCGGGCAGCCAGGTGGTCGCCGCCTACCTGAAGAATTCCGGCCTGCAGGACGACCTCGACGCGCTGGGCTTTGCCATCGTCGGCTTCGGCTGCACCACCTGCATCGGCAATTCCGGCCCGCTGGCGGCGGAGATCTCGCACGCCATCAACGCCCACGGCATCGTCGCCAGCGCGGTGCTGTCCGGCAACCGCAACTTCGAGGGCCGCATTTCGCCCGACGTGCAGGCCAACTGGCTGGCCTCGCCGCCGCTGGTGGTGGCCTACGCGCTGGCCGGCTCGACCCGCACGGACCTGAGCCGCGAGCCGCTCGGCGTCGGCGCGGACGGCGCGCCGGTGATGCTCGCCGAGCTCTGGCCGAGCGCCGCCGAGATCAAGCGGCTCGCCGACGAGTACGTCAATGGTCCGCTGTTCCGCGACAAGTACGCCCAGGTGTTCGCCGGCGAGGACCGCTGGCGCGCGGTCGAGGTCGCGGGCGGCTCGACCTACGCCTGGGACGAGGCCTCCACCTACGTGCGCAACCCGCCCTTTTTCGATGGCATGACGATGGCGCTGCCGTCGGTCGAGGACATCGAGGCCGCGCGCATCCTGGCGCTGTTCGGCGACAAGATCACCACCGACCACATCTCGCCGGCCGGCGCGATCAAGGCCGATTCGCCGGCCGGCCGCTACCTGCTCGAGCAGGGCGTGGACCGGGCGGACTTCAACCAGTACGGCACCCGCCGCGGCAACCACGAGGTGATGATCCGCGGCACCTTCGCCAACATCCGCATCAAGAACGCGATGGTGCGCGAGCCCGACGGCGCGGTCGTCGAAGGCGGCTGGACGCTGCACCAGCCGTCCGGCGAGCGGCTCTTCATCTATGACGCCGCGCAGCGCTATGCGGCCGAAAAAGTCCCGCTGGTGGTCTTCGCCGGCGTCGAATACGGCAATGGCTCGTCGCGCGACTGGGCCGCCAAGGGCACCCGGCTGCTCGGCGTGCGCGCGGTCGTGGCGCGCTCCTACGAACGCATCCACCGCTCCAACCTGGTCGGCATGGGGGTGCTGCCGCTGCAGTTCGAGGCCGGCACCAGCTGGCAAAGCCTCGCGCTCACCGGCGCCGAGACGGTCTCGATCCGCGGCCTGGCCGAGCGCCTCGCGCCGCGCGCACGCCTGAGCCTCGACGTGGGCCGCGCCGACGGCTCCCGATTCGAGGTGCCGGTGCTGCTGCGCATCGACACCGCGGAGGAGATGGAATACTGGCGCCACGGCGGCATCCTGCCCTTCGTGCTACGCCAGCTCGCCGCCGCCGCGAGGGCGTGAGCCATGCCCCAATCCCGCATCGAGCGCGACAGCTTCGGCGAAATCGAGGTCCCGGCCGAGCGCCTGTGGGGCGCGCAGACCCAGCGCTCGCTCGAGCATTTCGCGATCTCCGACGAACGCCTGCCGCGACCGCTGATCGCCGCGCTGGCGCTGGTGAAGCGCGAAGCGGCGCGCGTCAATGCCGAACTCGGCGGGCTCGATGCCGGCAAGGCGGCGGCCATCATGCAGGCCGCCGACGAAGTGAGCGAGGGCCGGCACGACGATGAATTCCCGCTGCTGGTGTGGCAGACCGGCTCCGGCACCCAGACCAACATGAACGCGAACGAGGTGCTCGCCAACCGCGCCTCGCAATTGCTCGGCGGGCCGGTCGGCGCAGGCCGCCTGGTCCATCCCAACGACGACGTCAATCGCAGCCAGTCCTCCAACGACGTCTTCCCGAGCGCGATGCACGTCGCCGCCGTGCGCGCCCTGCACGACGATCTGCTGCCGCAGTTGCGCGCGCTGCAGGCGAGCGTGGCCGGCAAGGCCGAGACTTTCGCCGAGATCGTCAAGATCGGCCGCACGCATCTGCAGGACGCCACCCCGCTGACGCTGGGCCAGGAGATCTCGGGCTGGGCCAGCCAGCTCGCGCAGGCCGAACGGCACATCCTCGCCACGCAGCCCCACCTGCTGGAGCTGGCGATCGGCGGCACCGCGGTCGGCACCGGGCTGAATGCGCCAGCGGCGTTCGGCGAGCGCGTCGCCGCCGGCATCAGCGGGGCCACCGGGCTGTGCTTCGTGGCCGCGCCGAATCGCTTCGAAGCGCTGGCCGCGCACGATGCAATTGTGCACGCCCACGGTGCCCTGAAGGGCCTCGCCGCGAGCCTGTTCAAGATCGCCAACGACGTCCGCTGGCTGGCCTCGGGCCCACGCTCGGGCCTTGGGGAAATCACCACCCCGGCGAACGAGCCGGGCAGCTCGATCATGCCGGGCAAGGTCAACCCGACCCAGTGCGAGGCGCTGACCATGGTCTGCCTGCAGGTCTTCGGCCACGACGCGGCGATCGGTTTCGCCGGTGCCTCGGGCAACTTCGAGCTCAACGTCTACAAGCCACTGCTGGCCTACGACATGCTCTCCAGCATCCGCCTGCTGGCGGACGCCATGCGCAGCTTCGAGCGGCATTGCGTGCGCGGCATCGAACCCAACCGCGAGCGCATCGCGGCGCTGGTCTCCGGCTCGCTGATGCTGGTGACCGCACTCGCGCCGCACATCGGCTACGACGCCGCCGCGGCCATCGCCAAGACCGCCCATGCGCGGGGAATCACGCTGCGCGAAGCGGCGCTGGCCTCGGGCCGGCTCAGCGCCGAGGAATTCGACGCCTGGGTCGTGCCGGCGGCGATGACGGAACCCGGCGACTGACAAGGCGGGCCGGCGCCGCCATGGCGTGACGGAAGGCCCCCGCGGACCGAGGACGGCTGCGCCCCACGGCAACCCGAGACCGCGGCGCGCTCGACGCCGCTCTGTGCGCTGGCGTACAGACAGCGCGGGCATCGCAGGGCAGCTTGGAGCCTGGCCCTCGCCGACACGTCCAGCTCGTTTCGGGTCGTCCGGCGGGCATGCCTGGCCGCGGATTCACGAATCCGCAAGCAGCGCGCCGCGGGGCGAAAGCGAATTTCACGCACCCGCCCCGAAGTCCCGGCCGATCGAATATCGCGATGATGAACCGCCGTGAAGAACTGCCCGCCGTCATGCAAAGGAATCGACCGATTGCGTGGGCAAGACCACTGCATGAGCCGACGTACGCGATTTGTGGATACCCATCCCGTTGGCCTTGGCCTACGGCACGGTGGCGTGCCACGGATCGTCCTGCAAGCGCGCCAACCAAGTCTCCCGTCCGAGGCCCCACGCCCGGCGCCCATCACAGGCGGGCGCAGCACGCACCGCCTGCCGCCGACAGGTCCGTGCCATGACGATGAGGGCTCCGATGGCGGGTCTGCTGGCCTTGGCGCTCTGCGTCCCCCTCGCCCATGCGTGGGACCAACCCGCGCCCGCCCGATCGGCGGCGCACGCGAATCTGGACCAGCAGATGCGTCGCCAACGCGAGAACATGATCGTCATGCAGCAACAGCTCGACGAATTGCAGGCGACCAGCGAGCCGGCCCGGCGCCGCCAATTGTTGCAGGCACACCTGCAGAGCATGCGCGACACCGTCAAGCTGATGCTCAGCATGGCCGACCTGAGCATGAGGGGGCACGGCGACGACGGCGGCAGGCCGTCAGGTGGCTACGGCAGCACCCCGGACCCTGAGGAACAGCATCGATACGCGATGCTGAAGGAACGCCTCGACATGCTGCAGGCCATGATGGAGCAGTTGGTCGAGCGCGAACGGATCGTCGGGGAGTGCCCCGCTCCGTAGATGGGCGGCGGCGCCAGCTCCGGCGGATCCGATCCACCCGTCAATGCCGGCTGCTTGCCGGATTCGAGCGGTTGCCGGCGCGCCGTCGCGGGCAGCGTTCGTCGCTGGCCACAGGGCGGCGGATCCGCGATCCGCCGTGCATGATGCGCCCCGCGCCGGTCAGCGTGCGGCAGCGGCCGGGCTCATGCCCTTCAGGAACTTGAACAACTCGCTGTCCGTCGACAGCACCAGCGTGGTGTCCTTGGCGATGATGCTGCGGTAGGCCTGCATGGTGCGCGTGAATTCGTAGAATTCCACCGCCTCGGGACTCTGGTTGTAGGCCTTGGCGTAGATCTCGGTCGCCTTGGCGTCCGCCACGCCGCGGATCTCCTCGACCTGGCGGTAGGCTTCGGACTGGATCTTGTTCAGGTCGCGCACCCGGTTGCCGCGGATCCGCGCCGCCTCGCCGTTGCCTTCCGACAGGAAGCGCTCCGCGATCTGGCGCCGTTCGCTGATCATGCGGTCGTAGATCTTCGGCCGCACGCTCTCGTTGTAGTTGATGCGCTTGAAGCGGATGTCCAGCAGCTCGATGCCGAAGACATGGACCTTGTCCGCCGCCGCGGCAAAGATTTCCTGCTCGACCAGCGCGCGCCCCTTCTGGATCGGCACCAGCGCGCCCATGTCCAGGTCGCGTTCGGCCACCGTCAGCAAGGCGTCGCGCAGCGGCACGCGATCCTTGGTGGTGCGGATGATCTCGATCAGTTCGTGCTTGGCCACCGCGTTGCGCGTCTCGCTGCCGAGGATGTCGTCCAGGCGCGACTGCGCGCTGCGCTCGTCGCGCAGTCGCAGGAAATACTGCAGCGGATCCTTGATGCGCCAGCGGGCGAAGAGGTCGACCGAGATGTAGAGCTTGTCCTTGGTCGGCATGTCCGACGGACTGCCGTCCCACTCCAGCACCCGCCGCTCGATCGGATTGACCTCCTGGATGAAGGGCAGCCTGATCTTCAGGCCGGCCTCGGTCACGGGGCTGCCCACCGGCTTGCCGAACTGGGTGATGATGACCTGCTCGACCTCTCCCACCGTGTAGAGCGCACTGCTCAGGACGTAGGCGCCGATGGTCGCGAGCGCCGTCAAAGCGATTAGCCTTTTCATGGTGTCGCCTGCTTCGCGGCGTCCAGATTCAGCAGCGGCAGTATGCCGCCGGACTGCTGGTCGACGATGAACGTGGAGCGGATGCCGGGCAGCACCTCCTGCAGGGTCTCGATATAGATGCGCCGGCGGGTGACTTCCGGCGCCTTCGTATATTCGGCCAGCAGCGCGCTGAAGCGGGCGGCGTCGCCTTCCGCTTCGTTGATCCGCTTGAGCCGGTAGCCGTCCGCCTCGCGGATGCGCTGGTCCTTCTCGCCTTGCGCCAGCGGGATCACCTTGTTGTAGTCGCGCCGCGCCTCGTTGATCAGCTTCTCCTTCTCCTGCTGGGCCTGGTTGACCTCGTTGAACGACGCCTGCACCGGCTGCGGCGGGTTGATGTTCTTCAGTTGCACCTGGTCGATGCTGATCCCCATCGCGTACTTGGTCGACAGCGCCTGCATCTTGGCCAGCGCCTCGGATTCGATTTCCTGGCGGCCGATGGTGATCACCTCGTCCACCGTGCGGTCGCCGACGACTTCGCGCATCACCGACTCGGAGACGTAGCGCAGCGTTTCGGCCGGTTCGCGGACCTCGAACAGGAATTTCACCGGGTCGGAGATGCGGTACTGGATCACCCACTCCACCAGGGCCGCATTCAGGTCGCCGGTCACCATCTCGGTTTCGCGCTTGGTTTCGCGACGACCGTTGCGGGTCGTCTGGTAGGGATCGGTGGCGCCCGGCGTGGCGAAGCCGAATTCCTGCTTCAGTTGCCGTTTGACGGGCACGATGGTGGCGAGATCGATCCCCAATGGCAGCTTGAAGTGCAGCCCGGGAGGGACTTCCTTGAGGTACTTGCCGAAGCGCTGCACGATCGCCACCGAATCGCTGGGAACCGTGAAATAGGCGGTCCATGCACCGAGACCGGCAAGTACCAGCAGCAGCACCACGATGACGCCGCGGGGGCTGCCGCTGGGCAGCATGCCCCTGAGCGAATCGCGCCCCTGCCTGAACAGCTCGTCCAGGTCCGGCGGATCTCCGGCGCCTTTCCAGGCGGCCAGACCGGGACCGTCAAGTGGGTTCGATGGCAATGCCGTGGTCTCCTCTGATGAGCACGCTGGTGCCGTGCAGGCTTCTGGACTCCGATACTCATCCTTTCCACCCGAGGCTTCTGTGCGCCAGCGTACTTAGCGCGCGCCAGTGCATGCGTCCCCGGCCATCCACCGCCGACGCAAGGTCTCCCGCAACTGCCGCCAAGGCTGTCGGCCGGTCGGGCAGGCCCGGGCGCGACGGCCTTGTGCGCTACCGTCCGGACAGGCGCGTGCGCGCGGACGACCCCGCCGGCAAACCGGGCAGCGCGGGTGGGATTCGGTCGCTCTCGACGCCCGCGACGCTGCGGAGCGAATCGTCTCGCGCCGAAAATGCTTTCTGCATGCAAGGAAGGCGTCGACCGGTTCGGCCAAGCAGCGAAGCAATGCGCCGTGATCGCCCACCGCTGCCGGACGCTGGCGGTTTGCGCCTCGCCAATCCGCCCGACCGGGCCGTGGCTGCTTGCTTGGAGCGATCCGGCACATGGCGAGCGAACTCGAGGCAAAAAAAATGCCTATTCATATCGTCTCGAATAGGCACAAGTACGCAACCGTCTTCTCAATATTCATCAATACCGACTTGATCCTTGCGGGCACTCGGCCCCTCGCCGACGGGACGATCAGCGTCCATCGATCAATTCGCGGCCCTTGACGAAGCCCATGCTTTCAGCGATGGCTCGCGTTGAATAGAAGAACTTCGGGTCTGAACGGGCGCCGGCGTCTTGGTCGGCCGTCCGACCGGCGTCCCGGCCGGTGATCTTGACCGTGAACGCCCATTGGTGTCCATAGCCGGACAACCTGCGGCTCTCGGAGGTTCGAAGTTCCGTGCATACGTGCATTTGGTGGCCGCGGTAGTCCTCGATGGTCCATGTGGCCCGCCCGTCTGCCAGCGGCTCTTGTGGTGTCAGCTTATTCATCGATGTCTCCTGTCGTGCTTGCAGCGAGTTCACTCGGCGTGATCACGCTTCTCCGCGAGCAATGGCTTCGGTGCATGTGGCATGGCACGGGCATCGAGCCACCCTTCGTTCATCGACGCCGGGAGTCCGTGCCCGAATCGGCGGCGAAGGCGCCTGCACCTCATGGTGCGGCCATCGCCGGTTGCGACCGTTTGGCGAGCGCCGGAAACGTTTGCATGGCCGCAAAACAACGACCGGCATCGACTCCGACCCTACTCGCCACGGCATGAGAAATCGGTACGTTGCCGCACACAGTCCGGGCTCAACACATCGCCATGCCGGGTTTGCGGCTGCCCCCGCCTATGTTGACTGGCGCACAGACCGCAAGGTCGCCGAATGGGTAGCTTCGTACGCCAGCCCTGTAATCGACGGGACGGCGCAGGCGCGCCGGGCAAAGTCCGGGAGTCATCATGAGACGCGCCCCGAGCGCACTGCCCCGACGGTGGTGCGGGGCCCAAATTCACAGGACAACGCCATGAACATCGAGATCATCAGCGACCACAACATCAAGACCAATCGCGCCCAGGCGGCGAGGTTCCGCGAGCAGGTGGAAGGCGCCCTGAAGCAATTTGGCGATCGCATCTTGCGGGTCGACGTGTACCTGAGTGCCGCGAACGCGAACGAGAAGGGCTCGCTTGACTTGCGCTGCATGATGGAAACCCACCTCGAAGACTACCAACCGATGGTGGTCACCCATCAGGCCGCAAACCTGGAGCAGGCAGTCGGCGGCGCGGCCGGCATGCTTTGCCAGTTGATTGGCAGCGCCTTCGGAACCACTTCCGAGACCGGCGTACAGGCCTGACGGCCCCTGGCCGGCACTGGTCGACACCACCGCGAGCCAGCAACGCAAGATGCTCGGTGCGGCGCGGATCACCAGAGAGATGCTGCCAGCGGAGCGCTCCGGCGTGGGCGTTCGGCACCGCGAATCCTGGCCTGAAGTTGAAACGGCCGACCGGCTGAGGCGTCGCTGCCGAGAGTCGCCCCGGTCCGATCACGCGCCGACTTGCCCGCACACACCTCTGCCCGCCGGGCCCGGAATCGGCAGGAGGTCTCCAAGAGCAATGCCCCATCAGACGAAGCCGGCCCCGACCTGACGCTGGGCGTTTCCACCGAAGCACTCACCGATGGCGGCATGCTGGCCGGCCCTGTCGGCGAGGAAGCCGTTCTGCTGGCGGGCCGCGGCGCCGCCGGTGGACCACCCGAATCTGTCCAAGGACTACCTGGCCGGCAGCGCAGCGGAAGACCGGTTGCCGCTCGCCGCCGTCGAGCACCACCGCGCGGGCGGCCACGTCGAGGCTGGCCGCCTTCGCGTCGATCCCCAGCTCGATGGCGCGGTCCGCACAGAGCTGCTCGGGGCCGTGCGTCTGTGCGGCAGCACACCGGCGTCGACTGCCCCGCAAACAGCCCGCGGGCCGATCTTCCCAAGATGCGTGCCGTCAGGCCCTTGGCGCGAACTCGAACCGCAGCGGCCTCGGCGCATCCAGGGTTTCCAGGATGATTTCCGCCTGCTTTTCGATCGTGATGTCGCTCACTACCATCCGGCATTCGCTGCCGGATTCGTCCGCCACGGCCTCTATCCTGATCACCGATTCGGCCCGATGACGGTTGGCCGTGAGGACCAGCTCGCATTTCCTCTTCGATTTCGCTTCCAGCACCTTGATCAGGAAGTGGTTGAATACCGGCAGGAATTGCGCCTTGACGAAAGCCGCGAAGCGGTGCCGACCGTGTTCCGAGCGCTTGATGTCAAGCAGGATCGCGCCGGCAAGATTGACCTGCAGGACGATCCCCAGCGCATTGATCGTGAAATAGCCCAGCGGCGCGAAGTCGTAGATATCGGCGAACTGCGCGCGCCACGCATCGGCTTCCTCGTAGGCATGACGAAGTTCCTCGTTGTGCAGCTCCAGTTCGATCTGGTGCACCTGCAGTTCGTGCAGCAGTCGCTCGGCATCCCAGGCGCCGATCGGCAGCGCCGGCCTGCTCTGTTGCAGTCGTGCCTCGGCACGCTGGCGCAGCGTGGCCGGATTCGAACGCGCCCTTTGCCTGGCGCGCTGCGCCGGGTCGAGGGCGAACAGGCGCCGGCATTCCGACCTGACCACGCCGTAGCACTCGCAGGCGCGCGCTTCGAGGCCGGCACGATCGGTCACGCTGATATGTCCGCGACGGTATCGAATCAGGCCGTCCGTCTGCAGCTTGCCGGCGGCTTCGGTGACTCCTTCGCGACGCACACCGAGCTTGCTGGCGATCAGTTCCTGGGTCACGTCGAGCTGGTTGCCGATCTGCAGGTCGAGGCTGAACAGCAACCAGCGGCACAGTTGCTGCTCGAGCGCGTGGTGTCGATAGCAGACCACGCTCTGCGCCATCTGCGTCATCAGCGCCTGGGCATAGCGCAGCGACAGACGCTGCAGCATGCCGCCCTGATCGAGTTCCCAGCGCAGCACCTCGGCGCGCAACCGGTAGGCGGCACCCGCCCGCTGCACAATCAGCTTGTAGGTTGCGGTCTCGCCACCGAACACCAGCGGAATGCCCACCAGACCGTCGTTGCCGGTCATGGCGAGTTCGGTGGACGCGCCGTTCTCGGTGGAATGGAGCAGCGAAGCGATACAGGTGGTCGGGAAATAGGCGAAGTCCAGGCAGTCGCCGGCCTCGTAAAGCACCCGCTCCGGCGCCAGGTGGACGAGCTCGAGATCATCCAGCAGCCGCGCATACGCCTCTACCGGCAAGGCTGCCAGGATGCGGTTCTGTCTCGGGCTGTCCGGCAGCGCATCGATGAGGTTGTGCCCGCGCTGACCCGCAGCCTGTCGATTCGGCGTGGCAGGCTTCATGCGCAGTGCTCCGGCGTGCCGCGATGATTCCCCGGGTGTATGCGAATCGCGGCTTTCGTGGTCGCGCCCACGCCTACGGCACCCGGCGTCCGCTGACGACCTGGAGCAGCGCCGCGACCGCCGCGATCACCAACAGGACATGGATGAAGCCACCCATGATGGTCGAGGTGATCAGCCCGAGCCGCCAAAGTATCGACAACACCACTGCAATTGCATAAAGCACGAAGACCTCCTCGTCGGTGTCGTTCGTAGCGGGCGCGCGGAAGACCACGGGCAGCTTGGCCGCCGGGGCGCTCGCGCCGGCGTCCGGACGGCATTGCCGGCCTCCCCACTGATACTGCACCTGTGCCGCGACGTCTGTCTGGCAGCGCATATAAGGACGCGGGCGGGCGGCTTCGCATCGCGCGCCTTCGCGCCGCCGGCAGCAAGCCTCGGCTGCGGCAAGCACCTTCTCTTCCGCTCGCCCGCGGGCACGGGACGGAAGGCTAGCCGGCGCCGACCGCCGATGCCGGATGCGGCACACGCACCGGCCGGCGCCGTGTTCTGTTCGGGGCCGCACGCAGTCGGCGCCGCATTGCCTGCCATGGAGGCAGCCGTCCCCGAGCCGCGAACGCGATAGCTGCACCACGACCGCAATCGTTCTCCAGGCCAGCCCGATCTCGGCGAACGCAGAGCAGTTGCGTAACGTATCGTTTCCGCCGCTGGCCGGCTGCCTGCTGCGGGGTGGCGGCGCGGGCACGCGGGCGTTTTCGGCTCGGTCGAAGAAGCGCTGAATCACGCAAGAGCTCTCATGAAAATCGATCTCGGTCTCGCGCCCCAGAGATTCGCCGATCACCGGCATTCCGATTCTTGCCATGCCCGGCGGCTCGACCACATCGTCGCGATCCATCTGCTGGTCGTTGGCCTGATCGGAATTTCCGCTGCCGGCAACGTCAAGCTTCGATGAGCCCTTCGCTGCCGAAACGTCATCGAGCCGGTGAATCCGCGCGGATCGGTGCTCGCCCTGGTGTGCGATGAGTTCGCCGTTGCTCGGCGCATGCACCAGCGCGGTTCACACGATGAAGGCGGCCCGGAGCACCGCAAGGCGGCCACCGACAGCTTGCCGACCCGGCTTCAGCCCGCCACCTCGCCCATGCCCTCGCCGTTGCCCACCCGACGCCCTCGACGCGGCTCGACGCAGTGTCGGCCACGCCTTCGCCGGGTCTTGGTCCGTGCACCGCGGCACGGCGTCGTCTCGGCACGCTCGCCATGCGCCGCTGCGGGAAATGCGGGCCATTCGCTTACAAGTGATTCATTGACTCTCAAATCAATGGGGTGATACTTGAGAGATTGTTGCGGCGCGACAACAATTCTCCGCCAAGAGTGGAGAACCTGAAGCACCGAACCGAAGAGCAGTCGTTCGCCTGCGTCATTCCACGCGCCAGTCCCAAAAGGAAAATCATGAAATCCAATATTCAAGACAACATTGCCGCCACCTCGACCCAATGCTTCGAGGCGTTCCTGGCAACCAGCGGCCTTTACTTCGACGGGATCGGCCAGTTGTCCGAACTCGCGCTGAGCACCGCGCGCAAGAACGTCGAGGACTGCGTGTCGGTAGCGAAGGCGATGGGTTCGCCGGAAACCATCCGAGACCCGCAGGCACTCCAGACCAGCTTCGGGCAGCCGATGCTGGAGCGAGCGCTGGCTTATTCGACCGAGGCCTGCCAGATCATTGCCCAGACCCAGCAGCAGGCGGCAAAGGTGCTCGCCACGAAGTTTCCCCCGCTCGCCATCGAGTGGCCGACGCCTACCGGTCTCGACGCTGCCATGAACATGTTTTCACGTGGCCTGAATGAACTTTCGACGATGACTTCGACCAACATGGCGGCCGCCACCGATGCCGTTGCGACTCTCGGCCGGAACGCGAAAGCGGAATCGCGCAAATCGGCGTGACAATGAAGCCGCGTAGGTAGGAATGGGCCCCGCATGTCGGGGCCCGATTTTCGTGGTCGGGGCGCATCGGATGCACTTCCGCCAGCCGCCACGCCCGGCAAGGACCCGTGGTAGGTCCTGCCCTTGTCCGTGGAACCGCCGGCGACTCGAGCAGCGCCTTCAGCCTGCGCCCTGTCGCCTCGCCGGTTACGGGTTGGGTCGCGGAATCGGGGCGCGGCAAGCAAGCGCCGCGCGCAGCGGACCGATGCGCAGATCATCCCGGCAGAAATGGCCGCGACACGGCCGCTCGTCGCCACGCCACCGCTCGCGACCGATGCGATGGGCCTCTGCGGCATGGGCGTTGGAGCCCGACGAATGGCGGAGCAACTGCGCCGCTGTCGGCGCGTCCGCCGCGCCACCGCGGGTGGCACCTGCGCATCGGTCTGTCCGGAGGATTGCGCCCCCGCCTCGGTGTTGCCCGGCAAGTAAGACTCAGCGCCGACTCAGACGGGCATAGTCAACGGCATCGCCCACCCGCTCATAGCGGTAGTCGCCGTAGTGATAGAGTCTGCCGTCGAAGGAAATCGCGAGGTCATCCATCTCCCGCATTTCCCCGTCGGTGGGAACTTCCGGATCCAGCCATGGCACCTCAGCGGCAGCTTCTTCCCGATATCCCGGCCTGGCTCGCTGCAGCCGAACATAGGTGAGGGCATCGGAAAGCTCGTCATAGCGATAGGCACGATAGCGATATTGACGCCCATCGAATCCGATTCCGAGCGCCTTGGCCACCCGCTCGTCGTCTACAAATCTGGGCGCGTCGTCGGATCGATCATTGCGACCGCATGATTCGCTGTCCGCGACGTCCGTGGCTGCACTCAATGTTGCCGCCGGCGGTGACGCGGCGCCCTCTAGACCCTTGGTCGATTGCCCTTTGTAAGTATTTCTCATTTTCCCACTCCTTCATCGGACCGCCGGAACAACGGCGATTCCTTTTTGGCCGGCCCGGCGGACACCGGCGTCATCGAGAATGTCGACGTATTTGAAACGTCGAAAAATCGACTCCGCTCCTTTCACCCCGACCCTGCCAAATCTAGGATCCGGATCTTCCGAACAGTTGCCGCCATTTCGCTCGGGACAGTGCTCCCATCGTCAAGTTCAAACTCGGTCGCACCTGACCCGCGCCAGTCCAGGCCCGGCTGCGCCGGGCACAAGACCATCATGTGCCGTTCGATGGTAAATACAATCAAAATCTGCAAATAAACGCCTTGACATTCCAGAATGGAACGCCAGCCGGTCAGGGCTGCGCTTTTACGGCGAATCGCGGGGAGTGGCGCGGATCATTGTTTTTCGGCGATCCGGAAGCGGACTGCTTCATGGCCGCCGTCCACGCCCCGCTCCGCCACCCTCTCCCGGATGCCCCGGCAGCGCCGGCAGCACCGGAAATGCAATCCCACACGGTGGGCGACGACGAGCACACGCCGCGAGGGCCGCGGTAGCGCGATTGCGCCGTCCTCGTGCCATCACGACGCCATGTCGCCGACCCGGCGGTGCCCGCCCCAGGGCGAAACCCGTTTGCAGTACCGACCGAGGTGCTCCACTATTCCATCAGTTCGCCAACCGGGCGCAATGTTCAACGGATCCCCCTTGCCTGCCAACACCCCAGAAACCAGCCGCAAGGCACAGATCGATGCTGTCCTGCTCGAACTTCCGGGCGTCAGCACGAAGAAAATCGGTGGCCTTGACGCCTACCTCGTCAACGACAGGATGTTCGCCTGCATCAGCGGCGACGGTGTCGGCCTCCGCGTGCCGGCCGCCACTGCGATCGAATTGCAGTTCTCGAGGGCCGACGTCTTTCCGTTCACTCCGAGGGGCATGGCCAGTTCAAAGGAATGGGTTCAGATCAATCGCGCCGATGCCGCAGACTACGCGCAGGATCTCGAACTGTTCCGCACCTCGGCGGAATTCGTGAGAGGCGGCCGGGGCCGCTGACTTCGCCGTTCGCGGAAATGCCGACACGTTGTTGACCGCATCCGGCTTCGGCCCGGCGTGCGAATTCCCGGCGATGCCGGTTCCCCGCCGGCAGGCCCTGAGGGCCCGGACAGCCGACGACGCCATGGTGGTACTCGCTGCGGCCCCCGCGCCCCGTTGCAGGGCGCTGGCGAGGGGTGCCCATGCGGAACGCCGAAGGTAGCCCCCAGGGCATACCCAATGCCATGACTGGCAC